>JAYEJE010000034.1:0-2883 GCA_034660415.1 Methanobacteriota archaeon
CTTGCATAACCTGGAGATGGTGTATGCGATCATGTTGATTATGGGCTTTACCGGTCTTTTCGTTGATAGTGTGCTTAAGTACATGGGAAATAAGATCAAAGAGAAATAAGTTATGCTGTCACATGCGAGGTGCGGTTGAGGAATCACGATATTCGACAACCTATGGCTGGGGATGTCGTAACATCCTTCTTCGGATATAACTGCTTCCTCTCTTCTCCTTGAATAGCTTCCTTCAGTTTCAAATCCGCTCTACCTGCCTTCATAAAACTCGTATCCCAATCCTCAGTAGTGATATGCAAAAAGCAGTCTTCACCTTCCTTTTTAATAATCAGCGTTATTTCCTTTGTTTCCTCTCCTTCTTTTATCTCTCCTATGATTTTATCACCATCCGAAAGTCCAAACAGGAAGACAGATGAGATCGAAACAAAAAATCCGCTTGACCCCGCTGGAAGTGCACCCTCCTTTTTCCGGATGAGTGTATCTTTTACAATGAGTGCCATTTCTTTGCCTAAAACTTACAATATAGTTAAAACGCTCTATTCCTTATATTTTATTTATTATGAAAATCCTACTTTTTGTCTCTTCTCAGTGTCCGCATTGTCCAGCAGCCGAAGCGATAGTGAACAGAGTGGTGCCAGATTATTCGGGGTATGGATTGTCATTAAACAAGATACGAATGAAAACAAAAGCAGGGAAGGAACGTTCTTCTATGTATCATGTTAGGGCAATACCAACCACATTGATACTTGATGATAATGGGCATGAACTCAAGAGACTGGTTGGTGTCATGCGTGAAGATACTTTAAGAGCGTCCATTGAAAAACTGCTTGGGTTGAGAGAATCAGTTTTAAGCCGAATCTTTGGCCGGAAAAAATAATGATATTCAAAAAGAGGTGATGGATATGCAGGGAAATGGTATGACAAAATCATTTAGGTTGACGCAGAAATTAATGGCAGAGTTGTTTCAGACAACAAAACAAAACATAAGCATTCATATCCAAAACATTTATAATGAATGTGAATTACCGCTAGAGGCAACTGTCAAGGAATACTTGACAGTTCAAAAAGAAGGGGATAGGCAGGTCTCCAGGACAGTGGATTTTTATAATCTGGACATCAAGAGGGTATTCTTGAAAAAAGAAGTCCCTGTCTTTCTGAAAGATAATCTCAATCCGAAATTTGAACTGCGCTCTTATCAGATAGAAGCATTTGCGCGTTTTTTTTTCACTGTTTAGACCGTAAATTTCCTGACAAGGACTGGCCCTTGCATTTTCTCTTCAATATGGCAACTGGCAGCGGGAAAACGCTGATTATGGCAGGGCTTATACTCTATCTTTACGAAAATTGTGCTGCTTGCCGATGAAGCGCACCATATCAATACCCCAACTAAAGCACAGATGAAATTATTTGAAAGCTGGGAAAACACGGTAGAGCGGATATTCAGGCAAAATGAGAATAATCTGCTTTTAGAGTCTACCGCCACATTAGATTATGCACATAAAAATATTGTTGAAAAATACCGCAGTAAAGACATTTACCGTTATGATCTGCGGCAATTCCGCAATGATGGCTATTCCAAAGATGTTTATATCGTGCAGGCCGATTTTGAAGAGAAAAGATCCAATGGATCATTTCTCGCAGAAGAATATTGACTATCCCTATAAAAGATACGAAGAGTGGATCAAAATTCACGAAAGGTAAAAGGAAGGAGAAAAAGATTGGCCGAAATGAAACGGTTTTAAATATTCAAATCACTTTACTAATATTTAAGGTGGCAAAATGAGCGTTGGTAGGGCATCCTCCAAAGAATTCGATGTGATTATAATGGGTGCAGGACCCGGTGGTCTATTTGCTGCTTATAAGATAGTTGAAAGTTTCAAAGAGGGTATAAATATCTTAATAATCGACAAAGGAAAAGCGTCATATAAACGAAATTGCCCTGCTATTGATAATGTGTGTGAAAATTGTAAAGTATGTAATTTAATTTCAGGTGGTGGGGGTGCAGGTCTTTTTTCTGACGGAAAACTAACGTTAGATTTAAGTGTGGGTGGATATCTAAAGAAATTTATACCTCCTGAGCATATGACGGAATTAGAAAAAGAAGTGAAAGAAGTTATAGAAAAATTTTCCCGGTCTTATATCTACAATATTCCCTCGCCAGACAATGAATTACTCACGTGTTTAAAAAAGAAGGATTTAAACTTCAAGCCATATCCTATTATCCATTTGGGCTCTAGCAATTTAAGAAAATTTATCTCTAATTTTATTTCTCACCTCCAAAACAATGGTGTGAAGTTCTTTTTTGACACAAATGTTTCTTCTATCACGAATGATAAATTTTCTAATAAGTGGACAACAGAAATTACAAGAAATGGAGCTCAAAATACGATAGAATCGAGTTATCTGATTGTTTCAGTAGGCAAAGAAGGAAATTTCTGGCTCAGTTCTCGCGTTAAAGAGTTAGGTGGAAAAGTTGAGGATAATAATACTTATATGGGCATTCGGTTAGAGATAAACAATTCTACGGCTAGGCCACTATATGAACTTAGTTTAGACCCGAAAATTTATCAAAGTCGTGAAAGTATTAAAATCAAAACTCACTGTTTCTGTAGGCATGGTCAAATATTACTTCTAAAATACTTTGGCTTGCCATTGGTGGGTGGGCATACCCCCTTCATTGAAATAGATAAAAATTACAGCACCACAAAATTTCCGAATTCCAATTTTGCAATTCTTTATCGTGATGATACGATTTGCACTTGGGAAAGAGCTATTGAATGTATGAAAAAAGTTGATGAAATCACAGGAGGAAATCTTTTAGTGCAGAGACTCGGAGATTATCTCAACGGTATCCCAACAACAATGCAGAAATTAAGTGACAAT
>JAYEJE010000035.1:0-2866 GCA_034660415.1 Methanobacteriota archaeon
CGTATTTTTACGCCCATAAATTTTTATTTATTTTATCCTAGTACAACATTATTAGTTAAAAAGAAGGAAAAGATTAAGGATAACACGAAGGAACAAAACAAAATAAAATAAATTATTGACACTGATTAACACAGAAAAAATTAAATCCGTGTAAATCTGTGTAAATCTGCGTCCTAAATTAAATAGGGGGAAGTTATACATCATATACAACGAGAAAAAAAATGACCGTAGTTGAAGTTTTAGTAGAAGGCGGAAAAGCGAGTCCGGGCCCTCCGTTAGGTCCCGCCTTAGGTCCACTTGGCGTAAAGATAAAGGATGTAGTAGAATCTATAAATGAGCACACGAAGGCTTATGCCGGGATGGAAGTCCCAGTGAAGATAACCGTAGACGCGGGAAAGGTCGATATAACTGTTGGCATACCGCCGACATCCTCATTAATAAAGAAAGAAATAGGGATGGAAAAGGCACAAACTGACTCCACCACTGATTATACCGGCGATATAACGTTAGAGCAACTAAAAGAGATAGCGAAGAAGAAGAAAGAAGGCATGTTAGCATCGTCGTTAAAAAGTGCTATTAAAGAGATAATTGGCACTTGTGGTTCTATGCGTCTGAAAGTGGAAGGGAAAGCGGCGAAAGAGATACAGAAGGATATAGAAGAAGGCATGTATGATGAGGAGATAGCAAAAGATGGAAGCTGAAGAGCTGTTAGAGGCAGTGGGGAAGGTATTAAGTTCAAAAGGGCGTGGCTTTGTTGAAAGTGTAGACCTCAGCATAAATTTGAAGAATATTGATCTAAAACAGCCGAAGAACAGGATTAATGTTGACATAGTGTTACCAAAGAAGTTCAAGGAGCTGAGGATGGGCGCAATCGCTTCCGGTGAGATAGCGATGAAAGCGAAAGAGGCAGGTGCTGAGGTGATAGACCCGGAAGAGCTGAAGCGGATGGATAAGAAAAAAGCGAGGGCACTTGTGAACAGATGCGATTACTTTATTGCCGAATCTGCTCTTATGGCGCTTGTGGGTAAGAGCTTGGGCGCTATTTTGGGTCCTAGAGGTAAAATGCCCGAAGCTATTCCGCCGGGCGCGGACCCGGTACAAATATTGGCGCGATTGGAGAAGATTGCCAGGGTGCGATCGAAGACCACAACGCTATGGGTGAATATAGGACGTAAGAATATGGATGCGAAGGACATAGCAGAGAATGCCGCGGCAGTAATAAAGTCAGTTGAATCGCGTTTGGAGCGCGGCTGGCAAAATATAGCTTCTATTTACATGAAAACGACAATGGGGCACTCAGTGAAGGTGGCGTAAAGATGAAAAAGAAGGTAAAACGAGCGAGGAAATGGAAGGAGGAGCAGGTTGCGAGCATAAATAGTTTGCTTGGCTCGTATGATACCATAGGACTAGCGAAGATACGAGGATTAGGCTCTAAGCAACTACAGCGTATAAGAAAGGAGTTCCGGGGAGATGCATTGTTGAAAGTATCGAAGAATAGCATGATCGCCCGTTCCTTCGGTGGGAGTGGAATGAACGACATGGTGGATTTCATTGACGACCAGATGGCGTTGATATTTACCGATTTAGATGCTTTTGCATTGTATAAAGTACTGGAAAAGGGTAAGATACCAGCGCCAATAAAAGCAGGTGCGGTTGCACCCCATGATATTGTAATAGAGGAGGGACCTACTTCGCTCAGGCCTGGACCGGTAGTAGGGGAACTGCAGAATTTGGGCATCCCCTCCGGAATAGATGGCGGGAAAGTAGTAGTAAAGCAGAGGAAAGTAGCAGTGGGAGAAGGAGAAATAGTTTCTCCTGAGCTTGCTGACATGTTGGCAAAACTCGAAATCTATCCGATAACGGAAGGTTTGGATCTCTGTGCTGTTTATGACTCGGGAGAGAGTGTGCTGTTCTCGTCTGATGTACTTAATGTAGACACATCAAAGTACCTTTCGGATGTAACGGAAGCAGCAAGAGCGGCTTTCTCGCTTGCCACAAACATAAAGTATGACTATCCCACTCGCTATACTATTGGTGATATGTTACGCGAAGCAAGTGTAAAATCGCAAGCTTTGGCTTTTAACTGCGCCTATCCTACATCAGAGACAATAGAGCCGTTGATCCGGAAGGCGTATACAAATGCGAGGAATCTCTCTATTAACGCATGCATATATGAAAGAGAAACAATAGCTCTTTTACTTGCAAAGGCATGTTCGCAAGCGCAAAGTTTGGCAGCTCAAAAAGGGATGGGAAAGTGATACAAACTACAAGAAAGCATAATAGCTAACTAAAATTAATTATTGACACAGATTAACGCTGATTAACGCAGAAGAAATTAAATCTGTGTTAATCCGTGTAAATCTGCGTCTTGAATAGGTAGAAATTATGCAGATATGATGTCAACGACGTCTTCTCACCACAATCGAGATAGAAATTGCCACGATGACAGCAATAAGCAAATCCCATGTGATTACCGGCGTTTCTTGTCCTTCTGGACTCTCATTTAGTTCACTTTCACCTGCGCGGCTTTCAATTGTTTCTATCCTTGTCTCTGGCTCGATCTGTGATATTGATTCTTCCACTTCTTCGCTCTCTTCCACCACTTCCGCCTTCTCCAGTATCACACCCACTTCAGTATAAGCTTCTCCCTTGATGGAGCCAGTCACGACATATTTGCCTGGTTGAAGCGCATTTGTATTAAAACTCACATTCCCACGGCCATTTTGGACTTTAACAGTTATCTCATCTATTATATCTGCGTTAGACAAGAGCGATACAAAAGCAGCCACCGCATCTTTTACGTTCGTCTCCACTTTCACACTTATCGGATCTCCGATTTTCACTGTTTCTTGTACTGTCAAACGTA
>JAYEJE010000036.1:0-2831 GCA_034660415.1 Methanobacteriota archaeon
CACTTCTGTTCCTTGATGGTCTACCATCGAATAGTAGCTCATCTTTTTATGTACATCCAATCCTATATCCATATTGCACCTCCTTCTTCTCCGATTTATAAGGAGGTGTTTTTCATGTAGTCATTTTATATATTCCTTTGCTGGCGCTATCAAATTTTCTAATAAAAATCACATTTAGATGATATAAATAATATCGAAATCGTTTATATTATAATGGCAAAAGAGAAAAAGTTGATACCAGAATTTTATGAAATCCCTGCGAATGATATCATGGATAAGAAGATAGGGGATATGCCCTTAATAGAAAAAGATGCGAGCGTGGAATGCGTTTTATCTATCCTAACAGGAAGCGATTATGTCTGGGTTGTTGAGAGCAAAGGAAGCAAAAAGTTGATAGGAATAATAACAGAACACGATATTTTAGATATCTTTTCTCCGAGAAAAGAAGTTTCATTCTTTGGATTTCCAAGTAAAAAGTCTTTACATTATGAAACATTTGAAAAAGCCGGGCACCTCATGTCCAGGAATCCACTAAGATGCAGACCCGAGGAAAAAGTGGAAGATGTTTTAAATAAAATGATAGACCACCGAGTGAGAAGAATTCCAGTAGTAGAAAACGGTGAAATAATAGGTGAGATAACACTTCATCATTTGATAAGAAAATTTTACACATTCATAAAAAATTCCAATTGAAAAATACGATTGAGATTACTTATTAGGGTAATAGAAAATGTCATTCTATTGGTTGGAATTGCACTTACTTTTGGGTTTGTTGTAGGGAAAATAACTCACCATTTTCGTCTCACAGCAATAAATAGTAGGTTATATTGTCGTTGGTATACTATTGGGACCTACATTTCATATTGTAGAATTGAGCTATTATGAGGTCAATATTATAGTTAATTTCACGCTCGGTCTAATCGCTTTTATTATTGGAGGGAGTTTTACGATTGATTTTTTAAAAAAGGCTGGAAAATCAAGCATTGTAATTACGATAATCCAGTCTTTTGCAACCTTTTTAATTATTACCTTAGGAGTTTTTCTTTTTACCCATAATTGGTGTATAGGTTTGCTTTTGGGTTCTATCAGTGTGGCAACTGCACCTGCTGGTACGATAGCTGCTTTACATGATTGTAAAGCGAAAAGAGGTACTTTGAGTAAGATGACCACAGCGATAGTCGGGCTGGATGATGGCGTTACAATAATCATCTTCGTAATTGCTATTGCTCTGGTAAAAGTTATATTAGGTGATTCTCTTTCTGTTCCTTCTATAATTATCAGGCCATTGATAGGAATTCTCGGTGCTGTTGCATTGGGAATTGCAATTGGAATAATACTTGCCTATTTAGCAAAAAAGGTAAAAGGAAGAGAAAGCATTCTCATAATGTCTTTGGCTGGCATTTTAATCTGCATTGGACTGGCAGAAATCTTCCATTTATCTGCCATATTAGCATGTATGTTTTTGGGAGCAACTTTTATTAATTTAGTTCCGAGGATAGGTAGAACGTTTTTTGAAATCGTAGAAAGTATCCTCCCTCCAATCTATATTATATTCTTCATTGTGGCGGGATTAAAAGTAAGACCCGATTTATTGATTGAAATGGGTATAATAGGAATAATTTATATATGATGCCAGATAACCGGAAAAATGGGCGGTACATTCTTTGGTAGTAAATTGGTGAAGGCAGAACCATACATCCAGAAATATTTGGGTCTTGCTTTATTATCTCAAGCGGGAGTAGCAGTTGGTTTAGCAGTTACTGTTGCGGGAGAACTTTCAGCTTATGGAAAAGTTGGTGCAGACCTTGGCGCTATGACAATTACAATAATCGCAGCAACAACGGTCGTTTTTGAAATAATTGGCCCTATGGGTGCTAGATACGCGGTTAATAGAGCAGGAGAGGAGGAGAATGAATAAGACATAGTAGCATTAAATCCGTGTAAATCCGCGTCATAAATTAAATTTATAGTTAGAAGTTATACATTATATGCATATACAAAATACAAAAATAAAAATGGTAAGCGTAAATATAGCATTTGCACATCACAAAGGCGGAACAGGTAAGACAACCTCCTGCGTAAACATCTCTGGATACCTTGCTCTTTCGGCTAAAAAGGTGCTCGTTATTGACATGGACCCGCAGGCAAATGCGACTTCCGCACTTGGCATTGACAAGAATAATCTAGGTGAATCAATGTATGATGTAATGGTAGGTGATGCTGAGATTGCAGATGTTGTCTTAGAAACAGAGACAGAAAATATCCATCTCGCTCCTGCCACTCTTGACCTTGTTGGCGCTGAATCGCACTTATACAGAATAAACAACAGAATATCCATCCTTAAACGCAGTACAGAGAGTATAAGGAAATATTATGACTACATAATGATAGACACGCCGCCCGGTCCTGGTCTTTTTATTATTAACGGTGTTGTAGCATCGGATTACACAATTGTCACACTTGATCCTGGCGTTTTTGCATTAGAAGGGGTTGAGTCATTGAGCATGATTTTTGATGATATTAACGAAAGCAGCGGCGTCAAGATAAATCCGAGGATGGCTATTCTCACAAGATGTAACAAGACATCGTTATTTTCCAGGATTACAGGAAAAAGAGACCCGGTAAAGGAAATTAAGAAGGGCATGAAAAGATTCTTTGATTCCGTCTATACCGTGCCTTACGGGGTTGAAGTTTATGAGGCGCAATTGAAAGGCGTGCCAATTTCGCATTACAAGCCGAATTGTAAGGCTGGCGTTGCATATAAAAAAATCGCCGAGGTGGTGAGGAGATAAGATGCAGGATACAGGATGCAATGTAAAAATCTTGTGAAA
>JAYEJE010000037.1:0-2807 GCA_034660415.1 Methanobacteriota archaeon
GAAAAATGCAACCATGAGTCCAATCAGAATGAATATGGGCAACATCGCTAGTGCCGCAAGCGGTGCTCCAATGTAGAGTGGAAGCATTAAAATGAACGTAATTGCGACAAATATCCCGATTGTATACATCCAGCTTTTCAAATCCCGCTTCTTTCGCTCCCTATCTAGTAACAGATTGAAGAACTCATCCCAACTCAAAGTCTTCCCTTTTTTAGCGGATTCCTCCGCTTTCAGCATCCTTACGCCTTTGTAAACATCGCCACCTATCGGAACCGTAGCTTTTTCAAAGGGTTCTTCTGCTTCCTTTACATCTTTATCTCCTTCCTTACCTACCATTCCATTTCATCACCTAAAGTGGTTTATACATATTTCCGTAAACTAGCTATTTCCTCCTCATTTTTACCGATTTGCCGTTCAAGATCTGATATTTCCTGCCAAATAGCTGCTAACTCCTCCAGAGTGCTATTTCCCTCTTTATGAGAATCATACAACACACTACCAAACTCAGTAATAACGCTATCTTTTTTTCGTTCAAGATTATGGACATCTAATTTCAATTTCCCTGTCTTCGCAGTGGAAGTAATAGAATCCCCCAACTTTGCTAAAAAGCCTGTTTTTTTCTCCCTCTGTTTCAAACCACCCAAATCTTGCTTATTTTTGGCTATACGTGAATCAATATCATCTATTTCATTCCATTTAGCCACTACCGCAGGCGGATGGTCGGGCTTGTTTTTTTGACATTCCTTATAAGCGATTTTCCCCGCTTCATCAAATTTTTTATTACGCTCAGTATCGAGGCGTCTGATTCCTGACCCAAGTTCATCTCTTTCGCGCTTTATTTCATCTACGAGAACATCATCGCTCTTTATCACTTCAATGTTATATCGTGCTCTTTCAGGAAATTCTACTAACCCCTCCAATTCAAATGTCTTGGCATTAATGGCATTTTCATATGATAAGAGCGCTTGAATAACCATGTTTTTCTCTGCATACAAACCACCCAATTGATAATGGACTTGGGACGTATCACAGAATTTTAGCTTTTCTTGCAAGAAAGAAATGGCATCTTCACGAGGCATAGTTGTTGATATTAAGGTATATACAGTACTTAGCGAAAACATGAACATTTTTTTAACATCTTCAAGAAATTTGCCGTTGTTTTCCGTGTCTAATACCAAAGCCCTCTCCAAAAGTTCGATTCCTTTCGATATCAAAGGAGCGGTTGGTTGGCCATTCGCCAGTTGATCGATTTCTCCTGAGTCCGCACCTTTACGTATGTATTCTCTTCCCAAAAACGCTAACGCATCCGCTTCGTCCTTTAGAGGCAGGCCTAATGTAATAGCCTCTTCCAGGTGCATGATTACTTCTTCAGTTGCCTTTTTATTTCCTTGTGAGGAGGAGGCTTTAACAAAATGGGCAATTCCTGTTTTAAAATGTTTTTGTGCCTCATTTGAAAGCGTATTAGCATCACCTTTTTGCATAAGGAGATCCAACACAAGCTTACGCTTATCCTCCAAATTATCATACAACTCGGCCCACTTTTGCTTTTTTTCAAGAGGCAGCTTTTTAAATATCTTGAGTGCTGTATTAAAATGTTCCTCTGCTTTCTTCAGTTCATCATCCGATAAATCGTCTTTGGTTGGAATAAATTTTGGTTCCCCACATATTTTAAAAATGATAAGATGCCCGATATTATGGTGAATATTTATCAAGTCCACAGGGTCATTGGTTTTTAATAATGCCTGTTCATATTCGTTGCATGCCAGATCTATTTTACCTTCTTCCTCTGCTAATCTCTGAGCGGAACCAATGTGGTCTTCATCACTGCGGGGATCATTTTCAAATTCTTCTTCAGTAGCCTTTACATCTTCTTCCGAAATATTATCGCTTTTCATCGCAATCTCCTTATTCAACAACTTTCTTGCTTTATTATCACCTTTGCATAATGAGATTTTTTGCAAGCTCTCGCAGCTGCTCCAATGACTCATATAAATCTGCCCACTCTTGCCTTTTTTCAAGTGAAAGTTCCTCAAATACCGTAATTCCCTCGTTAAGATGTTTTAACGCCTTTTTTAGTTCATCCTCAGATAAATCGTCTTTTGTTGGAATATGTTTTGGCTCTTCAAGAGTTCCGAGGAGAATGAGACGCCCTAAAAGACCACGAATTTCCATTAGATCATCTGGATCTTTTACTCTTGATAATACCTCCTCGAAACAATCAATTGCCCCTTCCTTTCTACCTAAATGCCCTAAAGAATGTCCTTTAAAGTACCAGATCTGTGTATATTCACGTGATAGTTCATGCGATAGTTCTAACGATTCGTTAAAGTACTCTATACTTTCCGCATATTTGCCTTCGTCATATAGCGAAAAACCTTTATTAAAGCTTTCCTCGATACTGGTTTCTATCTTCTCCACAGGAACTTCTCCCAAAAAAGAATCTGCAACAAAATAAGTCCAAAGAGTGCCACGACTATCTCTTGCGGGTTTTCCTTCTTCTATACTATTTTTAGCATCTTTAATGGATGCGTTATAATCAGGATTATTCGGGTCATATTTAAGAGCTAATTCATATTCCGCAAGTGCTTTTTCTAGATCTTGTGACCAATAAGCATTACCAAGCGCTTCATGGGCTTCTGCAGAGTTTGAATGGGTTGTAACAAACCTTTCGTAACACAAAATAGCTTTTTTCACAAAAACATCCGCAGCATCATAAATCTTTGTAGTGTCTTCCTGTTTTTCGATAAGGACTCCTTTTACCACCACGCTTGATGCCACCACTTCCCACATTCTACCTAATATCTTAT
>JAYEJE010000038.1:0-2781 GCA_034660415.1 Methanobacteriota archaeon
TCGTTTCAAAAGCAGTTGATGCGGGTGTTATACTTCATGAGGCTGAAAAAGCAACATCTATAAAGCCAGAAGAGTCAAGGATAGTTGTGGAAACAAATAAAGAGAAGTACAATGCAAAGGTAGTTATAGGCGCTGATGGTGTTAATAGTATCGTCTCTAAGTATGTTCGAGATTCTTATAAACCAGACGAGTTGGGCTTTTGTATTGCCACGGAGATTCCTGCTAGTAATGAAGAAGTTAATGAGTATATAGACAATGCTATTGATATTCATTATGGTATCACTAAATTTGGCTATGGTTGGGTTTTTCCTAAAGAGGAGCATTTTTCGGTTGGTTTGTGTGGAATCCTTCCCAGCATGAAGAATTCACGGGATATTTTTATAGCTTTCATTAAGAAATTAGGATTTAGCTCCGATGTCATTACTCATGCGCATCTAATTCCTGCTGGTGGCTACGAAAGAGAAGTATGCTCAGACAGAATAATTTTGGTCGGCGATGCGGCGGGATTTGTCGACCCTTACCAGGGGGAAGGAATTAAATATGCGTTTATCTCAGCTAAATTAGCAGCGGAGAGAGTTGTAGAATCATACGAGAATGACGAATTCTCAAAATCGGCATTGGATTCCTATAAAAGAGCATGTTATAGCTTGTTTGGAGAGAATTTAAAATATTCTTTACGATTAAGCAAATTGATGTATAAATATCCAAATATCTTCTTTAGACTTCTTTCATCTAACAAAATTGTTCTAGATAAATGGTTTGAGGTTCCTGCAGGGCGAATGGGATATAAAGAATACATAAGATGGCTCATTCCACGAGTGCCTTACTACATGCTAAAAGCACTATTGCCGTTCTAACAAATTAGTAAGGAGCCTATTTTTTATATATAACTTTAAAGTTTCACTTGGTTTCTTTTTGATGAATAATCACATTTCCGAGAATATATTCCCCTCATATTGTTTATATATACCATTTTGCTAATATAATTAGATTTAGAGGAGGGATAACATGAAAGATACGATTACAGAATTCTTCTTCTTTTCCGAGGAAGATTTAAGGGATTTTCACTATGACACGCACAAGTTCGGAGGATTGCGCTTCTTCTTAGAACTTGCTGTTTTTTTGGCGGTGAAACTAGGCATTGACAATCCAAAGAGCTGTATAAGCTTTTTCCGGATGTGTCGAAAGTTTCTTATGGAAATCGAAGGATTGCTAGCCTACGATGGCTACAATTATCCAGCTTCTGCCATGATTAATTTTTTGTTATTTGTGCGTTTATGTCGCTTCAAAACACGGGGAGACGGGTTAAAATTCCTTGAACGGCACAAAGGCTGGGCTATGGCATTGGGATTTAATAAAGGTGTCCCTCACGAATCAGATGTCACGAAATTTGTGAATAAAATTGGCGTTGATTTAGACGTCTATTTCGTCCAACTGCTCAGATTTATCCGCGAAAACGTCCAGATAGAAGGGATAAAAGCTTTTCATATCATTGGATTCCTGCAACATAGCAACCAATTTGGGGTGAGAATAAAGACAAGGACAGGGACGGAATTCACGAGTTATCAGAGGGGAAAGAAGCGGGCAAGCACCCATTGGGCGGGAATGACCTTGATTCTGGACGCACTTTATGGTCTGGGCATCATCAATATGATCGAAAATATCCAGGCGAAGAAGAAGATCAGGGGATATCAAATGCTTCAAATCAGTCTAACGCTAATTGTGAAGATGATCTCAGGTCTTGAGGACCTGCACGAGCTGGAGAACGAGGTAGAGGATGATCCACTCCTCGCAATGTTCTGTACGATAGAAAACGCTGATACACCTAGCATTTCGACACTTTCACGCGATGTGGGGAGGTATTCGGTAGCAGAGCTGAAAGAATCGTGCAAACAGATTCTCCAGTGGTTGAAAGAGTTGAAGCTGATAGACGGTAGTGTTGCATCAATCGACAGCAGCAAGATATACACCGAAGGAAAAGTCCAGGAAGGAACAGCAGAAGTGTACGATTATATTAAAAAGGGGAATAAGAGGGGCTACAAGATTTTTGCCATTTACGATCCTATTTGTGGCATCCTCATCGATTTCAGACTTTTTCCTATCAACCAAGCAGATAATCCAAACCTTATCCCACTTATCAAGAGTGCAAGGGATATTCTCGGGAAATCGACACTAAAGAAGGTCTATTTTGACAGAGGCTTCTACGATGGGGAGCATTTTGATTGGCTGAATAAAAACCACATCCAGTTTGTTTGTCGCGGCAAGCAACGCACGAAGGTGGCAGACCAAGTGAGCGAGATCCCGATGGAGGAATACGTTGAGGGGAGATTAGCATCTCCAAAAGAATATCAACCGAAGACCGAGCGCGGGAAGCGGGAGAAAGCGAAACGGGATGCGCTGAAAGAGCCAGTAAAAATCGCAGAGAGGATGGTTGACGTCACTAATTGCGAAAAGAGATTGAGAGCAATTGCAGTGAAACATAAGGGTAAGAAGAGCATAGACCTCTGGCTTACGAATATACCCCCCTCTCTCTGCTCTGCAAAGGGAGTCATAGACGAGTACAGAAATCGGTGGGGCGTTGAAGTTTTCTTCAAAGAAGAGAAGAGTTACTGGTATTTAAACCACTTGCCCAGCAGAGAGCTAAACGCCGTGAAATGTACGATTTGCTTCAACTTCATCGCCTACAACTTGATTTCCATCTTCAAAAAGACTCTTTCAGAAAAATACCATAACGTAGGCATTAAAGTACTTAGAAGAGAGGTGCTTCGGAAGAATGCAATC
>JAYEJE010000039.1:0-2759 GCA_034660415.1 Methanobacteriota archaeon
TATATCTCATTGTTACCATCCATATTCGAGGTAAATGCGATCCTACCGGTTACATTCTCATCCGCAGCCATAACTGGCATCAAAATAGATGACAGCACTGCAATAGCCATTACTATCATCCATGCACTTGCAAATTCTTTTTTCATTTTTTCCGTTTTCACCTCCTATTTTTTGGTTTGTAACACATTTAAAAAAATATAAAGAGGAAAAGGATACCTTTTCCTATTTCTCTCTCCTTTTTATGGCACATATCTATCTTTTCCGGTCTTACTTTACTCTGGCATGACACCAAGCTCGACCAAGGGGTTCACTCCAGCGGATTTGAGATGCGAAAGCTCGCTTGGACTGTTGACCTCAAATTTCATTATCGTTTCGATCACTGTCTCCGGCTCGTCTATGTAGTCCATCATATCCTGGTTCATTTTTAGTCTTGCCCACCACCACTTGTAGGTAGCAAAGTCTTTGAAATCAGACCTTGGGAACTCGCTTATTTCACATGCCTTAGTCCAGTTAAATGCCAGAACCAGTCCATCTCCAGTCCCCGTAGCCGAGTCCCACCTGATGAAGAGGCCTGCGACATTCTTTGCATTTGCTGGTAATTTGTCCTTCTGTTCCGTAGTAAGGTCCTTTGCTACGTAATTCTTGTTTCCAATGGTAGCCTCCAGATTCCATTGAAGGGCATCATCCTTGCACCAGGGCGGGATTGCAATTACTTGGTAGCGCTGGCTTGGTTTTTCCAATGGCAGATGTTCCTCCAGGTATTCGAAGAGGAAATATCCAGATGTTAGTCCGGGGCAGATATGATTGTGGAACTGCGATGCAGCAAGTAATTCACGTGGTGTGCCGTTACCCTTCGCCCAGACGTTCGGGATCGTTATGAAAGTGAACTCGTTAGTAAACGGTCCTGAGCCACCGCCAAATATCTTTGCTTTCACCTTCGCGTCCCATACAGGTGCATATGACTCGTTGAGAAGTCTGTCTGGGCTGACATTCTCCTTCACAGTCCTCTTGAAGACCTCTTCGTCAGGCAGTGCCATGAACTCATCGATACTTTTATCGAACACCGAATTATCCACTTCGAGATACAGACAGTTTCCCGTTTTCTTGTCGAAGAATGCGAACCAAAGAGGTCTCTGCCTGCTTCTATGGATGAGTAGGAGATCGCCTTTACCAACCGTGCACCCAGTCTTTGCCTGTATACCGTCAATGCAGTTCTCTGTTGTCTTTCCATCGACCACTGCATATCCCGCATCGGTCATCGCAAGGATGTTCGGATCATACTTCTCGAAAGACATATTTTTCATTGCGAATTCAGATGCGCGCCAGCCCAGGAGATTATCCACATTGATGTTCTCAGGTCCTACGAGGTTTGCCAGTGCTGGATCGGGCAATAGACCAAGTACGACATACGGATTGTTGCCTGCATACTTGAGTTCCATTAGTTCCGCTTTGCTGTTGAGGTCGAATTCCTTCATTGTCGAGACAAGCTGTTTCGGATCCTCGAGGTCCATCATCTCCACATCCATCTTCAACCTCATCCACCACCAATACCAAGGTTGCTTTTTATTCGCTGGGTCATCAACCCCGCACAATTCTTTTGCTTTTGTCCAGTTAAAAGCCACAACCAATCCATGCCCGGTATCCGTTGCTTTATCCCAGCGGATATATATGCCGGCGGCACCTGGAAGTTGCACACTATCTTCTGGCGTTAGATGCATTGCCACAAACCTCTTACCTACTGTCTTATCGTATATAACCTGAAAAGCATCGTCTTTGCACCATGGCGGGCACCCGATTATCTCGTAGTTCTGGTTGCCTTGGAGTGGTAAATTTTCGTCCAGATATTCGATGATGTTGTAACCACTTGTTACCCCAGGGCAGATATGGTTGTGGAACTCAACCGTCTTCAAAAGCTCGTAGGGTGCGCCTTTAGCCCATACGTTGGGGATGGTTATTATACTGAACTCATTTCCACCGAATTTTTTCGCATCCATCTGCGGTTGCCATGCCTCTGGCTCGTTGAGCAGTTTGTCAGCACCGATGTTCGCCTTCGCTATCTTCGTAAAGACCTTATCGTCTGGAAGCGCCTTCACCTCCGCGGCAGTCATGTCGAAGACAGAATTGTCCACTTCGAGATAGACACACTCTCCCGAGCTCTTATTGAAGAAAGCGAACCATAGCGGTTTCTCTTTGCTTCTGTGGATGAGCAGAAGGTTAGCTTTGCCTATTGTGCACCCAGATGATGCGATTACACCATCAATGCACTCTTCCGTTGTCTTTCCACCTACTTCTCCGCCTACTATCGCATAACCCGCATCGGTCATCGCGAGAATATTTGGATCACCTTGAACGAATGGCAGTTCTTCTTTTGCCACTTCGGATGCGCGGAAACCCAAGTAATTACCTACGGAGTCGTCTCCCGCTACTGCGAGCCCCGCAGCGGATATCAATATGGCCATAGCGACTATCGAAAGCACTAGAGCCACTTGCTTCTTTGCCTTAATTTTTTTATTCATCTTTTTTTTATACCTCCAACTATAAAGTTAATAGTTCATGTTATAAAACTTTCTGTTTTTATCATAAACAATGTGAGTTATATAGTATAATATTATAGATGAAGTGCACAATCTATTTTCTTCTTATTATTGTGCCGGATTGGCGAAGAGGTTTACACACTCATCAGAGCATGCAAAAATTACTCAAGAGCTCGCTCGGACTGTTGACCACAAATTCCTTTATCGTTTCGATTACTGTTTCTG
>JAYEJE010000040.1:0-2758 GCA_034660415.1 Methanobacteriota archaeon
TGACCACGGCGGAAAAGAAGCGGATTCTTTTGGATAATATCTTTGGTGTTGATATTGACTCGCAGGCGGTAGAAGTGACGAAAATGAGTCTGCTACTGAAGGTGCTGGAGCATGAGAGCCAGGAGAGTATTGACAAGCAAGCGAAATTGGGGCTGGAGGGTGTGCTGCCGAATCTGGGTGATAATATCAAGTGCGGGAATTCGTTGATCGGGCCGGAATATTATGAGTTGGGGCAGCAGGGGTCTCGTTTTGACGAAGAGGAGATGAGGCGGGTTAATGTGTTTGATTGGGAGGACGAGAGGAAAGGGTTTGGGGCGATTATGAAACGCGGGGGGTTCGATTGTGTGATTGGGAATCCGCCGTATGGGGCTGAGTTTTCTCGTGATGTTCGCCACTTCCTTTCTCATAAATACCGAGTGCCTGTTCCAATTACCGACTCGTTTGTGCTTTTCCTTATCAAGGCGCTAGCTCTTCTTCGGATCGGTGGTAGGCAAGCATTTATTCTACCTTCACCATGGCTATATATGCCATCATATGTTGATCTGAGAAAATCACTTCTTTCCAGCGTTATCATTGACCAAATAGTACTATTCCGAAGTTCCGTTTTTGAAAAAGTCACCGTCGAAACATGCATAGAAATAGTTGAAAATAAAAAACCTATAAGTGCGCAAATAAAATTCAAAGAGATATCCAACAAACCAAGCTCATTTGAAGGTTGTGTAGAAATTCTTTCGCAAGACCAAATACACAATCAGGAGGAATCAAATCTGTGCCAATCGAAGTACGGCGCTGCACGAGACATATTTAAAAAAATATCCGATGAATACACGCGTCTCGGAGATTTAACCACGATAATCTGTGGTCTTACACCATACCGAAAAGGTAAGGGTAAGCCGCCGCAGAGTCAACACATTGTTAAGAACCGAGCCTTTGATGCCGATCACAAGAAGGATATAACTTATCGCCAATACATTATGGGCCGTGATTTTCACCGATACTTTTGGCAATTGCAGGAGGAGCGTTGGATAAGCTACGGCGATTGGCTTGCCGAACCCCGATACAAAGCACCCTTTGATGATCCAGTCAAAATTGTTATCCGACAGACTGCTGATTCGATCATTGCCAATATCGATACCAACCAATATTTGTCTCTCAAAAATGTACATAACTTACGCATAAATGATAATAGCCTATCGTACCCATATCTTCTGGGCCTACTGAACTCAAAACTCATTTCTTGGTGGTATCATGGTCTAATCCCAGAGAAAGGCCGCGTTTTTGCTGAAGTAAAAGTAGTAAATCTTAAAAAGCTTCCAATCCGCACCATAGACTTCTCAAACCCAGTCGAAAAAGCGCAGCACGATAAACTCGTTGCTTTGGTTGAGAACATGCTCGAACTGAAGAAGAAACACCACGAGGCGAAAATGGATCAAGATAAAGAGCTTTATGAGCAACCGATAAAGCTTGTTGATGCGCAGATTGACAGACTGGTTTATGATTTGTATGGGCTGACGGAGGAGGAGATCAGAATTGTGGAAGAAGAGTGAAATGAGATATAAATGGGAAAAATATAATTGGTGGATTTATTGCGTGATTATTGCCATAGCCATCTTTGTAATCTTATATTATTGCTATCCCGATACAGAGCAAGATAATGCAAGGTACATACTAAGCGCAATCTCTCAAGGCTTAGCTGCCATACTTGCGTTAGTGTTTACGATTACATTGGTAGTATCGCAGATGACGAGAAGATACACTGCGATGGATAAGATCATATTTAGACATGAAACCATCTTGTTAATGATTGTTTTTGGTATTGGGGTTGTTACGCCACTTTTAGTTCTTAAGTTTGGTCTTTGTAGGCTTGGTATAAGTTTATCAATTGCTGTTGCAGTCTTCTGTGTCTTTTCCTTGCTTCCGTTTTTAAAAGGCGTCAATGGTGTGTTGAAATATGACATTGGGATAGTAAATCTAGACGAAGAGATCATGGAGGCAATTGAGTGGGGATACAAACCAAGAGCTATAAACAAAATCAGGGAGTTGAATGAGATAGGTGAAAGTGCAGTTAGGGAATCTCGTGAAGATGTAATATCGTTTATTTCACGTGTTCTATCAAGGATTGGTATGAAATCTGCGGAAAAAAAATTGAGGTACGTGACTCTTCAGGTTGTTTATGCATTGAAAAATATAGGACTTAAAAGTGTTGAGAAGGGATTTAAATACAATTCAACAAGAGGAATAGTAGACGGTTTAAGATTTATTGCAAGTAAGACATTAAAAGAAATCGAAAATAAAGGTGACTATAAGGGTGCGGTAATTGTGGAAGTGCTCAAAGGGCTGAGTGATATAGGGGTGAAAGCCGCAGAGAAAGGATTAGAGGATATAATAAAAGATGTTGCAGAGCACTTAACGCATGTTGGTCAGGTAAGCAGAGATGAAGAAGCACTGATCTGGTTATGGTGCTTGGGCGCGGCGGTGACAAAATACATGTCAGGATATGATGTTGACATTGTCATCAGGAATATTAAAGAATTGGAAGAAACTATCAGTGGGGATTGGTTGCCGTTAACGGAAAGACTTTGCAAAGAACAATATCCTGACTTAAAAGACGCATTTGAAGAATTTAAAAGCAGATATAAAACAGAATAGATCGACGGAAAAAATGGTCCCATTACTTCACAAGCCCCACCGAAAAAGCGCAGCACGATAAACTCGTAGCTCTGGTGGATAGCATGCTCGAACTGCAAAAGAAATACCA
>JAYEJE010000041.1:0-14055 GCA_034660415.1 Methanobacteriota archaeon
CGATAAAGAAGAAACTACTGTATCTCTGCTTCGGACCACCGAACTCGCAATACATGTCATGCTTCCTCACCCTCTGCCCGGCCTGCCGTGGTGATATGTCATAGGAGATTCCCGTAAAAAAATCGTCCGGATTCGTTGGTACGTGATAAACCTTACCTTTGGGTAACGCATCCCATATTTCTTGCCTATCTTTCGCTTGTTCTTGTTCCTCTTCTTCTGTCACCTTCTCTTTTGTCATCTTGTCATCCTTCTATTTTATATCCTTCCTCGTTATCAACCTCGGCACGAGTGTCGAATACCTGCCCAATTGTATCCCGTATCTTTTGTTATACTCTTGCATATCCATCAGTTCCCCGGACCTATGCCTTGCCCGCTTAATCTTCATACCTTCTATCTCCCAGCCATGCTCCTGCCCTAACTTCCTCAGTAATTCCGCACGCCGCATCACATGCAATTCCTGCTCTGATCGCACATACAAATGCCAATCATCGGAATATTCGCCAAAGAAGTTTTTATATGCTTCGTTCTCCGCTTCTAAACTCGCAAGTCGTGGATCCCGCAACGCAAGCGGTCGGTGCAATAACTTAGCACACATCGCTATTGCTTCCTCTTTCGTATCCACCGGCACGAGCATGTGCATAGGGCATGGCTCAACCTCTTTCTTCTCGCCCGTAACGCCGTCATACATCCACCACTTGCTCCTGTCATCTTTATCGCCCAAAAAATATCTTTTGAACTTGAAGCCGGAAGGACCGATAACTACCGGTATACCTGACCTTACGAGTCCCGATGCGACTGCGTACATCTCATCCGTCGCTGCACCCCACATTATAACTACTACGGGCAATCGCGCATAGAGATAA
This sequence comes from Methanobacteriota archaeon, assembly GCA_034660415.1. GTDB lineage: Archaea > Halobacteriota > Syntropharchaeia > Alkanophagales > Methanospirareceae > Methanophaga. Next base: position 864 of record JAYEJE010000041.1, read on the forward strand.
TCGGCAACCTGCGTCCAGTTTGCCTTTGGTGTGTATCCACTGCCGACCAACGCACCGCGATAGATCGCCGCGGGCACATGCGAGATAGCAGTGCACCCGCCAAAATTCACCAACCCTTTTAGCACGCCTGCCGCGATGTATTGCTCGAATAAGAAACCGTTTTCATCGAAATATTTCGCAACATCTGCGGCAACGCATCCGGAAACAGTGACAAGAGCATTCCGTTCCAGAAAATATCGTGCCATTTCCGCTACTTCGCGCTCAGAACCCGGATAATTTCCACACCCTATAATATTAATCATCCCGGGACCGTTACCACCGAGGATAATCCCAAACGTCAAGTCCCGCCACTCTAATTCTGACATAGGACCCCTGCCCGCACGCATAAGATATTTATCCCCTTTTAGCTTACCTGTTGTAGCCGCAGCACTCATAATCAAATCCATAATCGGAACTCCTTCCGGGCACGCTCTTTCACACACACCGCAAAATATACAGTTATCGTAAATATCTGCGAGTGCGCTCACGTCATCCATCGCCTTGCTTATTGTCTGCTTATTTGGACATACCTCGATACAGAGGTCGCATGAGTTACATCTTGACGCTTCTTTCTTCAGCTCAGCCAACAAGTAGTTCTCTTTTCTCTTCCCTTTTTGTTTTATAGCAATCGCTAATTTAACAGCAAGTTCGCCAGCTTTCTCCGGAATTGTTATCCTCACGCCTGGCAAGTCATTCTCCATTACATTTTTGAGTATGTCATCCACAGAATCATCAGATCGGTCTTCTAACCCACTACCCGCTTTATAGCCATATGCGATCACTTTCGCATCTACTCGCTTCGCTTCTGCCACCAGATCAAATTCCAGACATGTCTCACTGGCAACAACTACATCTGGTATGCCCGCTCTTGTCACCTTCCTTGCCTTTACTGCGGATGTGAGAACCTTCCCCCCTTTATAAAATCGCGGTATGTCATGTCCTACCGCACCCACGCCACAGATCTCTATCGCATCTTCTAATCCATTTGCCTTTACGTGCTCAACGGCGAACCATGCAGGCAGGAAATTATTGCCAAAGAAAACTATAACTGGTTTGGTTCTATCAACTGCACCCATCCCCACCTCAATCTCAACAGGTGGGGAATCAGAATATTCCGTTGCCGGATGGTTGCCCGCATTGAAGAACTCAAAGCAGCACATCTTTATAGTTTCTGCTATCTCCATCGCAAGGAAGGTAAGGGCGCCTGCGTGCAGTGCCTTCTCCTCAAACTCTATTACACTCTCAGCCCCGAAATAAGCGGCGAGTAGTAACTCTGATAGTTGCGCTTCTGCGTATGATAATGCTCTATCCATATCATCTAAATTCTTCGTATAAAATCCCGTTAGCATGGATGTGTTCATCGTGGGATAGGTAATCGAACTACCCATGTCAATCTCCATATTCCGTCCGAAGACTTTTATAGCGAATTCGAGCAAATCACGCGCAAATGTTAGTTGCTTAGACAGCCCTTTACATGTGTCCTGCAAGCTTAGCTTCGCTTGGTTTGACTCTTCCATAATTGTGGGGGTACTTGGTATGCTAGTGTATAAGGGGTGATACCTGTTCAGAAGCACACTATCCCATTCTGCGATGTCAGATGCATGCGCTAAGATATTCAATTTTGGTTTCCATTGTTTCACCCGCCTTTCGCCCATCTCCTTGATTATATCTGTCGCGATGTCCTCCACTCCCCGTAGGTCTCGCACCACTTCTTCGAGATCTACTTCACAATCGCCCACTTTCACTATCTTTTTATTTGCTTCTTTTTCACCTGCTCTCCGGCGCATCTTCCTTTATTTCCTCTTCCTCCAATGGCATAAGTAACGTTTTTTTAACACGTATTAAAGATGGATTCTGCTTTGCAAAAATCTTTAATTCTGAAATATCAAGGAAGGATACATCCGCTGTGTGTCTAAAAACCCAGTGATTTATCAACGCGGAGATCGCAGAGGGCGCAGAGTTCAAATCGCTGATAGGTGCGGACACGGCGAGCATAAACGTTGCAAAATACCTGTGCGTTGCAGGCGCGAAATGGGAAAATATAATAATTCTAGGTTGATAGTAACGGGATCTTGAATGCTGACCGGATAGATGTGAAAGGGGATAGGAAGAAGTGGGGGATATGCAAAAAGACGAACAAAGGCGGTTGAAGCGGCGATATAAACGCGGCAATGCGTGATACAGTCGTTTACATCGATCTTTCAACCCCTGGTCCAGGCATCATAAAGCGAGAATAGGGGGTAGATGTGGCGGATATTTTTTCCATCGGTTTTGAGGGGCATTTTAGATGTTTGTGCTACTTGTATAACCTATGAGGAGTATGTGCGCGAAGCAGTTGCGCTGCGTATGAAAGCAGTAGAACAGGGGTTGGCGGAAAGAAAGATGGGCATAGAAGAGTTAGACGCAGTGGTAGGGTAGAAAGCATTCAAGATAAAATATGTTTTTATAGTAGCAATTCAATTGTATATTATAGTAATGTGGGGACATGGAGTAGATGTATTTTCGTGTCCGACAATGGATACTTAAGCCTAATTTGATAGCCAGTAAATCTGATTGGTTAAGGTAGGTGTGTGCAAAATATTGTCAATTTCAACACTGGTTGATCCTGCCAGAGGCTACTGCCATCAGAGTTCGATTAAGCCATGTTAGTCGAGGGTGCTTCTTCTTCGGAAGAGGTAACCCGGCGGACGGCTCAGTAACACGTGGATAACTTGCCCTTGGGTCCGGGATAACCCCTGAGAAATTGGGGACAATACCGGATAGGGCATCGATAGCTGGAATGCGCGATGTCCAAAAGCTGAGGCGCCCAAGGATAGGTCTGCGGCCGATTAGGTTGTTGTTGATGTAATGGATCAACAAGCCTGCAATCGGTACGGGTTGTGAGAGCAAGAGCCCGGAGATGGGTTCTGAGAAAAGAACCCAGGTCCTACGGGACGCATCAGGCGCGAAAACTTTACAATGTGCGAAAGCACGATAAGGGAACTCTGAGTGCCTCCTATGGAGGCTGTTCAGGTGTCTAAAAAGCACTTGAAGTAAGGGCTGGGTAAGACCGGTGCCAGCCGCCGCGGTAACACCGGCAGCCCAAGTGGTAGCCACGATTATTGGGTCTAAAGCGTCCGTAGCCGGCCAGGTAAGTTCTTTGGGAAATTTAACCGCTTAACGGTTAAGCTTTCAGGGAATACTGCTTGGCTTGGGACCGGGAGAGGTCAGAGGTACTTCAAGGGTAGGGGTGAAATCCGTTAATCCTTGAGGGACCACCAGTAGCGAAGGCGTCTGACCAGACCGGGTCCGACGGTGAGGGACGAAGGCTAGGGTCGCGAACCGGATTAGATACCCGGGTAGTCCTAGCTGTAAACGATGCGGGCCAGGTGTTGGCATTACTGCGAGTGATGTCAGTGCCGAAGGGAAGCCGTTAAGCCCGCCATCTGGGGAGTACGGTCGCAAGGCTGAAACTTAAAGGAATTGGCGGGGGAGCACCACAACGGGTGGAGCCTGCGGTTCAATTGGATTCAACGCCGGAAAACTCACCGGAGGCGACAGCAAGATGAAGGTCAGGCTGAAGACCTTACTGGATTAGCTGAGAGGTGGCGCATGGCCGTCGACAGTTCGTGTCGTGAAACATCCTGTTAAGTCAGGCAACGGGCGAGACCCGCGCTCACAGTTGCCAGCATCTCCGTAAGGAGGATGGGAACTCTGTGAGGACTGCCGCCGCTAAGGTGGAGGAAGAAGCGGGCCACGGTAGGTCAGTATGCCCCGAATCCTCCGGGCTACACGCGTGCTACAATGGATAGTACAATGAGTATCGACCCCGAAAGGGGAAGGTAAACCCCTAAAACTATCCTTAGTTGGGATCGAGGGCTGCAACTCGCCCTCGTGAACCTGGAATCCGTAGTAATCGCATCTCAAAATGGTGCGGTGAATATGTCCCTGCTCCTTGCACACACCGCCCGTCAAGCCAGCCGAGTGGGATTTAGGTGAGGTCATGTTTTTTGGCATGTTCGAACCTAAGTCTCGTAAGGGGGGCTAAGTCGTAACAAGGTAGCCGTAGAGGAATCTGCGGCTGGATCACCTCCTAAATTTTTAAAAACCAATCAGAGCTGAAAGATTATCAAGTTAGGTTTGGGGTCTAGTTTAAATCATAGCATATCAAATAAATAGCTGGGATAAATTTGGGGCTCGTAGATCAGTGGAAGATCGTCGCCTTTGCGAGGCGAAGGCCCTGGGTTCAAATCCCAGCGAGTCCATGTTTCAGGAATGTGAATGAATGCACCTAACGACTTGCTTGTTGTTAGGGAAGTTACAGATGGCAGTTGCTGCCAGATGAAGTTATCATACGCACTTTGCAACTCAGACATTTAATGAGCTCAGCAAGGTTATATGTTGGTGATTTATGCCATTTAGTGGATGGCTCGGCTCAAGCGCTGATGAGGGGCGTGCCAAGTTGCGAAAAGCCTCGGGTAAGCACAAGGAGCTTTAGAACCGGGGATGCCCTAATGAGAACTCTTGACATTTTTATGTCGATCCGTAAGGATCGGGAACGCTCTGAATTGAAACATCTTAGTAGGAGCAGGAGGAGAAATCAATTGAGATGCCGTGAGTAACGGCGAGTGAAATCGGCACAGTTCAAACCGAATTCCTTCTCGAAAGAGAGGGAAGATGTGGGGTTGTAAGTATGACTCATATAAAGCCCGCCCTATTGAAGTTAAAGTCCGTTGGAACACGGCGCCATAGAGAGTGAAAGCCTCGTAGGCGTAAGATAGAGGGCTTGAGTCTTTACTTGAGTACCGTAGGTTGAATTTCCTGCGGGAATCTGGGGGTTACCAACCTCCAAAACTAAACACGTCTTGAGACCGATAGCGTAATAGTACCGTGAGGGAAAGCTGAAAAGCACCCCAAGTAAGGAGGTGAAAAGAGCCTGAAACTAAATGGCGATAGAGTGATATGGCTTGAAAGTGATGACGTAGTCTGAAGGAAAATCTCGTGAGGGATGTGTACGAAGATTGCAGAACAGAGTTGTATCGTACGTTCTGGAGAACGGGCCAGGGAGTATATCTCTGTGGCGAGGCTAACCCGTAAAAGGGGAGCCGTAGGGTAACCAACAGTTCGCATCCTATGTATGGAGAGGAACGACGTATGAACTGCGTGGAGTCACAGGGATATGACCCGAAGCCGGGTGATCTAAGCGTGGGCAGGCTGAAGTTCTCCGAAAGGGGGATGGAGGGCCGAACCGGTGATGATTTGCAAATCTCTCGGATGACCTATGTTTAGTGGTAAAAGGCCAATCGAACCCGGCAATAGCTGGTTCCCCTCGAAACATGCCGTAGCATGACCCGGTCTGAGATGGATAGCGTTGTAGAGCCACCGATTGGGGGATCCGAAGTCGAAAGACTTCGCCCCCCTGTCAAACTCCGAAGGCGCTATCGTCGTAGAAGACTGGAGTCCGGGCTGGGGGGTAAGCTCCCAGTCCATGAGGGAATGAACCCTGACTGAGGTTAAGGTCCCTTAGTGTCGGCTAAGTGTTAACACTAAAGAGCGTTGCAGACCACAAACAGCTGGAAGGTTAGCTTAGAAGCAGCTATCCTCTAAGGAGTGCGTAACAGCTCACCAGTCGAGGTTTGTGGCATCGAAAATGGATGGGGCTTAAGCCGACCACCGATACCTCAGGGATCTGAAAGGATATCCTGTAGAGGGGCGTTCTGCATGGGCAGAAGCATCCCTGTGAGGGGATGTGGACCGTGCAGAAACGAGAATCCTGGCGATAGTAGCAGCATAGTCGGGTGTGAATCCCGATCGCCGAAGGGGCTAGGTTTCCTTGGCAATGTTCGTCAGCCAAGGGTTAGCCGGTCCTAAGATATGTCCTAATTGGAGCATGTCAAATGGGAAGCAGGTTAATATTCCTGCGCCATTCAGCCTATGTGCTTCGAGCACACCTGACGCTTCCGGGTAGATTGAGCGGCGCTGTCACGCCGTCCAAGCACCGAACCCTATGGAGAGCCGTAATGGCGAGAAGTAGGCGAATGTGTGATGGCGAAAGTCAGTTAAGCCCAGGAGCCCGTGAAAAGGGCGGCTGAATGTCCGTACCGAGAACCGACACAGGTGCCCCTAGCTGAGAAGGCTCAGGCGTGTCGGGGAAATCCAGCTAAGGGAATTCGGCAAAATAGCCCCGTAACTTCGGGAGAAGGGGTGCCTGCCTTGTAAAAGGCAGGTCGCAGTGACAAGGGAAGGCTAACTGTCTAATAACAACGTAAGTGATCGCAAGTCCGTAAGGATGAGTACGGTCACTGACTCCTGCCCAGTGTAGGTATCTGAAAGTCCTTTACAAGGGGATGAAGGACCTATAAACGGCGGGGGTAACTCTGACCCTCTTAAGGTAGCGTAGTACCTAGCCGCTTAATTGGCGGCTTGCACGAAAGAAGGAATGAGCCTTCTACTGTCCCTAGCTGGAAACCGGCGAAGTCAACATCCTGGTGAAAAGTCCAGGGACCCCCAAGGGGAAGCGAAGACCCCGTGGAGCTTTACAGCAGCCTGTCGTTGAGTTACGCCTTCGGATGTATAGCGTAGGTAGGAGGCGAAGAAGTGTTTTCGCCAGGAAACACAGAGCTGCCAATGGAACACTACCCATCCGAAGTTGTGACCCTTACTCGAAAAGAGAACACCGGTAGGTGGGCTGTTTAGGTGGGGCGCCATGCCCTTGAAAAGATATCGAGGGCGCCCTAAGGTTGACTCAGGTGGGTCAGAACTCCACCGTAGAGTGCAAGAGCAAAAGTCAGCCTGACGTGACTTCGCATAATAGGAAGTCACGAGACGAAAGTCGGGTCTAACGAACCTTTACGGCTCTTTGGTAGGGCCTAAAGACGTCAGAAAAGCTACCCCGGGGATAACGGAGTTGTCTCCAGCGAGAGTCCATATCGACCTGGAGGTTTGCTACTTCGATGTCGGCTTTCTCCATCCTGGCTGTGCATCGGCAGCCAAGGGTAAGACTGTTCGTCTATTAAAGGAGATCGTGAGCTGGGTTTAGACCGTCGTGAGACAGGTCGGTTGCTATCTATTGGGGGTGTTTTGAGGTCTGAGGGGAAGCTGCTTTTAGTACGAGAGGAACAGAGCAGCGGCGCCACTGGTGTACCGGTTGCCCGACAGGGCATCGCCGGGCAGCTACGCGCTAATGGATAAGAGCTGAAAGCATCTAAGCTCGAAGCCATCCCTAAAAAAAGGCCTCTTTAAGGACACCGTTAGAAGAACGGTTTGATAGAGTTGGGGTGTAATAATCAAGGTGAAAACCGAGATTTTCAGCCCGCAGCTACTAACGTCCGCACTAGTAAACCTATTGCTGGGTTCAGATGAAATCTGAGTTGTGAAGTGCACTTTTTCTTTATTTTTCTCTATTTTTTGATGCTTTTTATATTGTCAAATGTTTTTCTTTGATCAAACTTTCTTTACCTTATAAGGGAAGTTTGAGCCAAGGTGGCGGAGAGGCACACGCGGCTGACTGCAGATCAGCTATACCCCGGTTCAAATCCGGGCCTTGGCTTCTTTGGTTATACTTCTTTTTGTCACTGCGGAGATTGTCGAGGGCGCAAAGTTTAAGAGCGTTCCAATTCTCGCTTGTTTTTTCTGATGCTTGCGCTTAAAATTGCAAAGGCAGGAGTTGCTCGATCGGATACGCTATGGCGCCAATGATGTGCGGTAGATTCTTGTATCTGCTTAAAAACCTATGCTTTTTTGAGCAGATAATGCAAAATTTAAAATGCAAAGTGCAAAAGTCAAAGTTCAACAGATATTTTGCAATTAATTGCTCAAAATCTTGTGGATTTTGAGCAATTACAGATTCTTCACAATATGTCTTCTATTATCCGCGCATAGGCAGGCCTTGTAATGAAAATCCCTATTAACAGTCCAACGATGGTTACAATGGCAAAACCCTTCAATGTGCCAAGAGCCATCAAACCAAGAGCTAGCATCGCCACGATTGTGGTCGCCGCAGAAACGAAGATTATACCAAATGCAAATGAGATCCGCTTACGATACATGGTCTTAGAAGATCGACCACCCGAAAGCACTTCATCTGTTATTATCACTAATTGATCTACACCCGTACCTATCACCGCGATTATTCCCGCAATGCTCGGCAAATCCATCTGCCATCCTATCGCCGCGGCAAAGCCCAATATCAAGATCACCTCGCTAAGAAGTGCAAAGAACATCGGTAATACTATCTTCTTCTCCCGGTATCGCAAGAAAACGACAACTGTAACAAAGATAAGCGCAAACAACCCCGCAATTGCTGCTCCTTCCTTGAATTGCGCCCCCAAGTAAGCTGGAATTTCGCCTGAGCCTATTATATTCACATTTACGGGTAATACGCCCGCTTTTAAGTGTATTATTAGCTCCTTTGCCTCTTTAAGTCCTTCATCGCCCAATCCCGTTTCTGCACGCAATCTACGCTCCGGCTTATCTTTCATTTTTATCGCAAGATCAGGTGATAAAGACGCACTATACACAACCACCTCGTCAAGCAGCATTGTGAGTTCGTGATTCTCTCTATCAACGGTCGCATTGTATTCAATAGCAGCATCTCGTAATGCGACCGCGCCTTTCTCCTTTAACGTAAATGTTGCACCCCATGGTCTATCCTCTTTCTCACGCTCTGGCATTGTGCCCACGCTTCTGCTTTCTATCCCCTCGCTGCCATAAATGACATGCGCACTGATGTTCGCGATCTCATCCAATCTTTGCCCTTTCTTTATATCGCCACCTACTCCTTCGGTCTGGATTCGTATCTCAAACTTTCCGGGATTACCTACTATCCTCTTTGCCGTCCCGATGTCCACACCCGCAAGGTCAATAAGGATAAAGTTATTCCCTACCGTTCTTGGCTTAATGTCCGCTAATCCAAGTATGTTTAGCTTTGTCTCTATTATTCGTTTCGTTTCGTCTCGCGTTTCCGGAATAACACTCTCTTCGAAATAATCTTTGCCATCTGGTTTCTTCGTTATGCTACCATTAACTCCAGTTAGTAATTCGGATAATTTTGTCTTTGAGACACTCTTCCTTATCTCATATACGGTCTCTCTATCACTCTTGTAATAATTAACTTCGGTATCCAGCTCCTTTTCAAGGTATGTTGCAACCGTACTTTCATTAACAGATGCGTTTATCCCCACTAAGGTGCCTTCTAATTTCAACTGCAGCCATGACCCACCCACTAAATCCAGACCATATTTTAGATTGCCGTCGATCCCCGCATCTGCGGGTGGCGTTGGATAAACATAAATGGCAACCAAAGCGGCAATGACAAGTAGTATTAATGCTATTATCCTTATATCTCCTAGTAGTCCTCTCTCTTCCATTTAGCTCTTCTCCCTCTATCCTATCCTCTCTCTCCTCTCATAATGACAAATGATTTTGGCGCATTAAAAGGCACAGTCAAATTTTCGTGTAAAATCACAATATCCTTAAGTTTTACCGCAGAGTGCGTGGATTGAATCGCTCTTAAACTCTGCGCCCTCGGCGATCTCCGCGGTGATAAAACACTTAATTTTTAGACAGTGCCGGGTACTTCACTTATAACGTTTTATTCTTGAATCATCTCCGTCACTTCTTGCAATTCCAGTAACAAATTCCGCCCTTTCTTTGTAAGCTTGTAGCTCTTCCTTTTGCCTGATTCGTCACATACTCTTAAAAAGTCATGGTCCACGAGGAAGTCAAAATATTTCTTAAAACTTTTCCAATCCAAATTTGTCTTTTGCATGATGCGTGTCTTTTTCACTCCTTCCTCCTCTGATATCGCCTTTAACATATCAAACAGGATGTCCCATCGGCTTCTATGTTTTGTATTGCTCACAATTTTTCCCCCTCTCTTTTTACTTTCGCTTAGTATAGTCGAAATCAAAAGAAAAGGTTCACTTCAGCATCTTCTCCACTTCCTCTAATCGCCCCATCAAGTCTATACCTTTTTCTGTAAGGTAGTAACTTGTCCCACCTTTAGCATCTTCATGATCTCCTATAAAACCCTGGTCTTGGAGAAAGCCAAAATGCCGTTGGAAGTTTCTCCAATCCAAATATGCATTCTGCATAATTCGTGTCTTCTTCGCTCTACCCTCTCCTACCTCGATTACCTTTAATATATCCAAGATAATTTCCCATCTGCTTCTCGGCTCTATTCTTACCATCTGCTTCTCTCCTTCTGCAATATCCCTTCATCCCTGCCATATGCATTTATTACTATCATGTGTAAATACCCTATTTTGTAAGTATAAAAGCATTTATATTTTTGGATTTTCATTCTGAAGCATCTGTTCAAAAAGAGAAGGTTCATCGCAGCATCTTCTGCACTGCATTTAATCGCCCCATCAAGTCTATACCTTTTTCTGTAAGATAGTAACTTGTCCCTTCTTTTGGATCATTGTGATCACTTATAAATCTGTTCTCCTGTAGAAAGCCAAAATGCCTCTGAAAATTCCGCCAGTCTAGGTATGCATACTGCATAATTCGCGTCTTCTTCGCTCTACCCTCGCCTTCAGATGTTACCTTTAATATGTCCAAGATGATTTCCCATCTACTTCTCGATTCCGGTCCTCTCATTTTTTTCACCCCTTTTTTGCTCGCCTTTTTTTTATCCATGCCCTATCCCTTTGTAGGGTCTATATGTAAGCCTATTATGCAGGGGTGTATATAAACCTTAATGTATTTTGGCAATCTTGCCACCTTCGAGCAATATTTCGTGCTCTTGGCTATATAGCTAACCTTTTTGTATTACAACATGGTTTCAATAAGCAATAATAGCGCGGGAGATAAGCGAAGTAGGTGAAACAAAAGCGATGACCGAAGCAGGTAAAGAAAATAAGCCACAAATCATTCGCAACACCCTTCACCTCGCTGCTTGCTCGGATCTGCGAAGAAGAATCCTGATTGCCTTGAAAACCGGTAAGAAACCACTACGCGAATTACGAGCTCAGCTGGGTGTTAGTTCTACAACGGCAATACATGCGTTAAGAGAACTTGAGAAAGATCATCTTGTTTTTCAGGCTGAAGATAGGGGTTATGCGCTGACAAAAATCGGTGAGGTTATGGTCTTAAAATTAGTGGATTTTATAGATGCGATAGAAGTGCTGAAGAAGCACGAAGACTTCTGGCTTGAGCATGACCTCCACGGTATTCCACCACATTTGCTCGACAAGATAGGGGCTTTGAGCAATTCTTCTCTTATATCTGATACGACTGCAGACCTCTTCAAATCGCATACGACCTTACTTCAAATATTGGAAACCGCAAACGAAGTGAAGGGCATTTATCCCGTCTTTCATTTAGATTATCTAAAAATATTTGAAGAATTGGTGAAGAGAAGAAGGATTGACGTAGAACTTATCGTAACGAATGAGGTATTGGAGAATATAGTTGGATTGATGGAAACAGAAGAAGATTATAAAAGCTTTTTACAGGAGCCCAACCTTAGTTTATTCGCGATGAATGAAGATGTAAAAATAGCCCTTACTCTTACTGACAGTATTTTTTATCTCGGGTTCTTCGCGGACAATGGGGTCTATGATCGTAATAGCGCCTTGATAAGTGATGATGAAAAGGCCCTATCGTGGGGGCGAGAATTGCATGAGCACTACCGTAAGCGATCAACTGTGGTTGATCTGTAAAGCTAATATAAAAGCCACGATTAAAGAATTATAATGTCAAAACGAATATTATTAATATATGGGCCCCTTGTATTGCGCTCTCATATTGCAAATCGCAATCATTCTTGCTTTCGCAATAATAGGCGCGGGGCTGAAATATATTGATGATGCATTCGATGAAGATAGATTCAGCAAGAAAAAAGCGATAGTGATAGCGCCTATCATAGTGCTAATTTGGATCTGCTTATCGCTCTTCGATTCCGTTTCAGCAACAATTTTATTCTCTATCCTTTCTGCCGTTTTGCTTACCGGAAAGATTGACAATTTAATCTTTAAGGTGTGTACCATCGCCTTGATTTCCATTCTCTTTCTAACTCAGATGTTAAACCTTCTGTGGATACCTCTGATCATCCTGATATTAATGGGTGTTGCAGATGAAAAGGGGAATGATTATGTAGACAATCATGCGACACTTAAGCTGGTAGAATTCTTCTTCTCATACCGATTCTGCATGAAGATGGGTTTGCTAAGCTTGTGCATCCTCTCCCTTCTTCCCTGGCTATATCTACTCGCCTTTTTAGCTCATGACGGTGCATACGAATCAGTAAGGATATTAGGTAAAATCTCGGTTGCACATCAAAGGGAGAAAAAACATACTATCGCCATATCTCCTACTGTAAACGAATAATCGGTTTAGACGGCGTGCCATGATACAACTTCTCTATGAAAACCGAGGCATTCTTATCCTCGCCTGATAGTATCATAACATTGTCAAAATCCTTCTTCACCAATACCACATCCTTTTTTCTCATTAAATAAGAATGCGGATTAATCGTGATTAAACTTGTGCAATTCCACCTCTTTAACCCATCTATTTGATCTTGCAGTATCTTCTGTACCTCTTCAGGACTGTAATATCTTGAAAAGTTGTCGTATACATCAATCACAACTATCTTTGGCAAATCCTTTGGATAGCTCTTTATTGTCTTTACAATGCTGCGCTGAAACAATATCTTGTTTAGAGGAACGATTATTCGATGCTCCTCTTCTACCATTTTATAAACTCGCTTCTCCGTAAATATAGTCTCATATAGGTCAAGTAACATGAAATTCTCTAAATCATCAAGATCTGTTAGCAGCTCACCCTGTATCTGTTGGGCTGGGCGTTTAGCAGTAGCATAAATGACGCTATTTCTCACTCTCAGTCCCTGTTTGATGAAAGAGAGCAGAATCTTATGCTTTGTTCGCGTCTCTTCTGCAATGAGTAAGGTTGAACTCCCTTTTGCTAACCCACCACCCATTACCTTATCCATTTCTTCTAACCCCGTTGGCACAATGTCAAGCAAATTACCAACTGTAATATCATAGGGCCCCAGCTCCTTCTTTATCTCTTCCCTTACAAGTTCGTACAGTAGAAAAGGTTTGAACGGGAACTTGTCCTCCATGGAGTCAAGATAATGTTTGAAAAGTTTAAAGAACTCATCTCTGGAGAACCTCGTCCCTTCCTTTATCCTTATTTCGTCCCCCTC
>JAYEJE010000042.1:0-14029 GCA_034660415.1 Methanobacteriota archaeon
GCTTTTAATTTACATTTAAATGCTATATCGGGTCTATTTTTCATACAAATCGGTGTTTCTACACGACCTGACATTTACATTAAAAAAAAACATCATAAATATATGGGTGGTGTTTTTCAGAGATGAATGTAAATAATTAAAACAGGAGTGATAAAAATGCTTATCGAGATGCCAAGGCATACGGAAATATTTGGCTCGCTGAAGATACACGAGATGCAGCGTGTTTTGAAAATTGATTCCGGCGGCTTTGAGAATCCACGTGCAAAAGACATCCCTTTTGACAAGATCAAAGATGTACTGAGGCGTCTCGCACTCGTCATACCTGTAAAGGATGAGAATATAAATTTGCTGGACGGTGTTTTAAGAGCTATTCCCTTTGACTGCTCTGTAATTGTGGTATCAAACAGCAAGAGGGAACCACAAGACATATACAAAATGGAAAAAGACTTGGTAGCTAGCATTCATGACTACTCACAGCAAGAAATACTCTGCATACACCAGAAAGACCCCGAATTAGGCTTTGCCTTTTATGAGGCAGGATACGAGTATCTTCTTGATAATGATAAATTGGTGAGGGATGGTAAGTCGGAAGGCATGATTGCTGGTATGATACTTGCGAAATCGCTGGGGAAAGACTTTATCGGATTTACAGACGCCGACAACTACATCCCTAGTTCTGCGCGTGAATACGTAATAGATTATGCGGCGGGATTTTGCATGGCGGAGTCACCGTACAGCATGGTGCGGCTTCACTGGCGATATAAGCCTAAGGTGGTAGACGATAAGCTATATTTCAAGAAATGGGGCAGGGTTAGCGAGACCACAAACAAGTATCTTAATCTTTTGATCTCGACCCGCACGGGATTTGAAACTGGCGTAGTGATAACAGGAAATGCGGGCGAGCATGCACTGACGACAAAGCTCGCAGACATCATAAGCTATTCTACCGGTTATTCGGTCGAGCCCTATCACTTCATTTATTTGTTTGATCATTGTGGTCTGGAAGTGGAAGAGATAGCACATCAAGAAGCAGCAAGTGCAGGAATTGAGATTTTTCAAATTGAAACCTTAAACCCACACATACACGAAGAGAAAGGAGAAGAGCATGTTGATAACATGCTGCTTAGCTCGCTCAGCACGATCTACCACTGTAAGCTCTGCAATGATTATGTGCGGTCAAAAGTTCTTGAGGAGTTGGGCGACATCATGAAATTGGGAACGCCGAAGAAGACAGTCATAATGCCTTCTATTAGTGAAATAGACCCACATAAATTTGTGAAGATACTGGAAGGCACAGCAGAATCATTTGCGCGATTTGAGCAAGGGGCTATCGAGAGTGAAGAAGAGAGAGAAGTAGAAGAGAGAGAAGTAGAAGAGAAAGAAGTAGAAGAGACATAATAGGCGGAAAATCACAAAGTAATAAAAAGAGTAATTACGTGTGTGGCAAAAATCATGAAAAAAATTCTTTTTACAGATCTTGACGGGACCCTGCTTGACTTCTTCGACTATTCCTACGATGCGGCTATTCCCGCGCTGGAAGCTCTGGAGAAGAGAAATAGTCCAATAGTATTTTGCACAGCGAAAACATTGGCCGAGAACGAATATTACCGAAAAGAGATGGGAATAGAAGACCCATTTATTGTGGATAATGGTGGTGCGATTTTCATCCCGAGGAATTACTTCGCGTTTAGTTTCGATTCTAAAATTAAGGGTGATTACCGTGTCGTTGAACTGGGTGCTTCTTATAACGTATTAAGGGAAGCATTAACAGAAATCCGAGAGGAGACAGGACTCAAGATAACGGGTTTTGGTGATATGACGGCAGAGGAAGTAGCAAAAGATGCTAATTTTAGTGTTGAGAAGGCGGAACTTGCAAAGGCGAAGGCATATAATGAGAGTTTCATCTTTGATGAACCAAAAGCGAAGGAGGCTATTTTGTTTGAGAAGATTAATGAAAAGGGTTTTAGTTTCACTCACGGTGGAAGATACTACAGCATACACGGGAAGAATGCGAACAAGGGGAATGCAGTTACGATTCTCACACAGCTCTTCAAGAAGGAATATGGTGAAATAAAGACCATAGGTGTTGGAGATAGTACGAATGACATTCCGATGTTGAAAGCGGTGGAGCAGCCAGCAATAGTGAAGAACAAAAAAGGAACATGGCTTGATATCTCTCTACCAGACCTTTATAAAGCAGATGGCGAGGGGCCGGAAGGCTGGGTCGAAGTGGTGGAAAAGTTTATAATATTGAGTTAAGGTGTGATATTGAGGTGAGGATTATGACAACCGAGAAGAAAGAGGGCGGGAGTAAAGATACTATTTATCTCGTTCCGCACACACATTACGATGCCATCTGGGTATTCACAAAGGAAGACTATCTTTATATCAATCTGATGCTCATTCTGAGGGAGGTTGCAGAGCTTGTTGAGAAGACCGAGTACAAGTTCTTGATAGAGCAGACCTTTCTGCTGGAGGCGATGGAAACCAGGTCTTCGGAATTGTTCGCAAAGATTACGAAGAACATAAAAGAAGGCAAAATTGAGATTGCCGATGGGGAATATCTAATGGCTGATACAATGCTCCCTGAAGGCGAGACATTGATAAGAGAGATATTACATGGTAAAAGATACGTAAAGGATAAGTTTGGGGTGAATGTGCCAGTGATGTGGCAGGCAGACAGCTTTGGCTTGAATGCCCAGCTTCCACAGATCTACAAAAAATCCGGCTACAAGTACGTTGCATTCAGAAGAGGGTCAGCGAAGAGAGAGCCTACGGAATTCCTATGGGAAGGTTTGGATGGGACGCGGATTTTAGCTCACTGGATGCCTTTAGGTTATAGAGCAGGATTAGACTTGACAAAGCTGGATGAGAGCTATGAGAAACTTAAGGCAGTTGCGGCAACCTCTCATATCTTGATGCCCTCGGGGAGTGGAGTTACATTGCCACAGCCAGAGACATCAGAGGTGGTGAAGGCGTGGAATAAGAAGAGCGGCGACGTAGCGAAGATGAAGATTGCAACACCACACGAATTCTTCGAAGCATTAGAGAAGGAAATAGAAGATAAGAACCTTAAGATGGAAGTAAGGAAGGGGGAGATGTATTCCGGAAAGTATTCGGAGGTGTTTCCGGATTGCTGTTCGAGCAGGATGTGGATAAAGCAGGGGCTTTGTGATTATGAGAATTGGTTGCTATGTTGCGAGCGATGGTGCACAATAGGACACCTCTTTAATACACATTATCCTTTTGATGAGCTGAGAAACTGTTGGCGGATGGTTTTGTACATTGCATTTCATGATGTCGCCCCTGGAACAGGGATGGACAGTGGCTACGATGAGGTGAAGCAATACCGTGGCTTTATCACCGCAGAGATGTCCAACCGATGCACTAATGTACACACTAAATTAATAGAGACGGAATCAGCGGGAAGCGATGGTAAAGCGGAAAGCGGCGATATAATCGTATTTAACTCACTCTCGTGGGAAGTTAAGAACTGGATAGAGATGGATTTGAATTTTGACATAGGAAAAGTAGTAGCGATTAAAGGGTTAAAGAGTGAAGGAGAGGAGATAGATGTTGAGGTAATAAAGTTTGCACGGTATGAGGATGACTCGTTGAGATATGCGAAGATAGGATTTGTACCCACAGTTCCAGCAATGGGCTATAAGGTATATGGTATCCTTGAGCGGAAGCCCAGACGGTACCGCTATGACCAGAATTTTCTTATGGTAAGGGGAAACACAATAGAAAACAGATTCTTTGGGGTAGAGGTGGATCCCGCAACGGGCTTGATTGATGTCTCTTTAGACGGTAAAGAAGGGGGGAGGGAGAGAATTTGCACGGCGAATGAACTTGTGCTGGAGGAAGAAGCAGGCGATCTGTACTATCATCGCCAAATGCTTGCTATCCCTCTGAAGACAGAGAAGGGAGAAGGAGTGAAGTATGGCTCATTCAGTGTAAGGAACTTCTATATAGATAAGAGTCCTGTGAGACGGGTTATCAATGTCGAGACCAATTACTTCTCACTGCGATGGCCGTATAGATTGACAGATAAGCGGAAGCCACTTATATGGCGGCATAAATTCTTAGAGTGCACGAAGAAGATAGTAGTATATAAGGACATTCCAAGAATAGATTTCGTTACTACTATAGTGGATAAACATCCAAGGGCACGGCTCAGGGTCCGGTTCTCTACGGACATGAAAGCTCTGGCTTATGCCTGTGGTACCCAATTTGGTGTTGTTTCACGACCGACAGACATGTGGCACTATAAACCGAAAGAGAAGTGGGTTGAGGAGCCCTGCGGCGTATTCCCCTCGTTGAGGTGGCTTGATTATTCTGATAGAAAGAAGGGCCTAACGGTGATTCACAGTGGTATACCGGAAAATGAGGTGCGGGATGGGGACATCTATTTAACACTGCTCAGAAGCGTTTCGATGCTCTCTTCGGATGGTAAGACAGGACCTGCAATTCCTGTTCCCGATGCGCAGGAGTTGAGAAGATACACATTCAACTATTCCATTTACCCGCATGAAGGAGATTGGAGAGACGCTTCGGCATATAAGCATGCTTATGAATTCAACTGCGCATTGTATGGTATGCAGTTGCCAGAGGATAAGAAGCTCCCTTTGAAACGGTCATTTTTGGCGATAGAGCCAGATAACGTCATTTTATCCGCGATGAAAATGGCCGAGGATGAGGATGCTGCGATTATAAGATTTTATGAGACCAAGGGAGCAGAAACGGATGCGGAAATAACGCTGTTCAAAGAGCCAAAGACGGTCAAGGTGGTGAACATGCTGGAAGAAGAGGATGAGACAGTGAAAAAGGTGTTAAAGAAGAAGGGTAAAAGAATACTGTTGAAGATGAATCCCTTTGAGATAGTCACATTGAAGGTGAAATTTTAGGTAAAAGATCGCAGATATCAGTAAAACCTTGTAACAATTACAGCGACTACCATCAGAACCATCGTTGCCGATTCACGCTGCCAAGCTTATTATACAGCCCGCATCTTCACCTTTAAGACACGAAATCACTCGCTCTTGGCATTTCCCGCTTCATACCTTTCCTCTCTCGTACTCCCATCACCTTTTCGCCAAACAGATTTTGAGGTATGGGCTTGAAGCCTGCGAACTCAGTACTCCAAATCGCTCGCCCCTCTGTTGCGGACCTTATATCACCAGCGAAGCCAAACATCTCGGCCACTGGCGCTTCTGACTTCAGAGTTACCATATCGCCCTCGGTCGTTATGTCCACTATTTGCCCTCTTCTGCCCTGTATCTCACGCGTTACGTTACCAAGCAGATTCTGCGGGATACTTATGTAGACCTCCTGTACAGGCTCAAGGAAAGTAGCCTTCCCAAGTAGTATGGCCCCCTGTATAGCGCTCCGCACCGCGGGAATGACCTGTGCAGGTCCACGGTGTATCGAATCTTCATGCAACTTCACATCCATTAGCTTTAGTTTTAGACTTCTGCACTTCTCCTTTGCTAAGGGGCCCTTTTGCATCACATCTTCAAACCCCTCCTGGATTAACTCCATCGTCTCTCGCAGATACTGAACACCTTTGGTCATATCTATTAACATGTTGCCCTCGAAGATGTTAATCACATTCTTTGCTTCCAGTTTTTCCATACCTGCTTCCATAAGCTTATCTCGCATCATAACCTTGTCTTTACCTACGGTTATACCCTCGCTCTGTATCTTTTTCAGTATCTCTGCATCCAGGGGTTCGACAACAAAATAGAACTTATTGTGCCGGTTTGGCGATTTACCTTCCACAGGTCCCGCCGCTACTTCCACAGTCTCACGATAGACCACAATGGGAGGTGATGCGATTATAGGGACTTTTTCGTCCTTTTCTATCCGATGTGTGATTATATCAAGATGCAACTCGCCCATGCCTGAGACCAGATGTTCGCCCGTCTCCTCATTTATATCTATTCTTATCATCGGGTCTTCCTTTGCCAGCCTCCTGATCACCTCGATCAGACGGGGCAGGTCTTTTGTGCTCTTCGCTTCCACTGCGACCGTAACGACAGGCTCACTGTAATGTTTCATACTTTCAAATGGTGCCATCTCCGCAGTGGAAAGCGTATCACCGACTGCTGCATCTTTGAGGCCCACAAGTGCCGCTATGTTACCCGCAGGCACATTATCTACTTCTACACGCTCTGAACCCATAAATATGCATGCCTGCTGAACTCTGTTCGTTTTATAGGCGCCAGAAATGATTAATTCCTTGCCCCGACTCGCGGTTCCACTAAACAGTCGCCCGGTGGCTACTTCGCCTGCATGTGGGTCCACCATAACAGAGGTCACCATAAAAGCGACTTTGCCCGCTCTATCACATTTTGCCATGCTCTTTCCTATCTCGCTCTCGGCATCGCCACGCCATATCACAGGAACACGATATTTTTGTGCTTCTAAAGGATTGGGAAGATGAGCTATCACCATACCAAGAACTGCCTCATATGCAGGGCACTTTATCGCTAATGTCTTCATATCCTCCTGTTTGCAGTACTCATAGACGTCACCAAAGCCAATTCCACTAGTCTTCATTGTTGGAACGCTTATAGACCAGTTGTAGAGGGCGGAGCCAAAAGCGACATTGCCTTTAGTGGCATCCAGTTTCCACTCCGCGTATTTATCCTTTCTCATCCCCAGCATCAGCTTGTTTACCTTGTCTATTATCTTACCCAGCCGTGTTTGCATCTCTTGCACATCTACTTTCAGTTCGTTTATCATCCGATCAACTTTGTTGATGACGAGAACGGGCTTCACGTTTTCTTTCATCGCCTGCCTCAGAACGGTCTCGGTCTGCGGCATAGCGCCCTCCACGGCATCAACAACAACCACAGCGCCATCGACTGCTCTTAACGCCCTCGTCACGTCGCCTCCAAAGTCGACATGACCGGGCGTATCTATAAGGTTTATGAGGAATTCCTCACCGTTGTAATCATAAACCATGGATGCATTTGCAGCGAATATCGTTATCCCCCTCTCTTGCTCCAGATAATAGGAATCTGTAAATAATTGCTCGCCCGCCAATTCTTTCGATATTACCCCCGCTCCTGCAAGGAGATTGTCAGTCAAAGTTGTCTTCCCGTGGTCTATATGGGCAATGATGCCTATGTTTCGTATATGATCCGTCTTGTCCATCAATAATTTTACCTTTTCTGCTGCTTTCTTACCTCTTGTTGCCATACTCTTATCACCTCTGTCTCTTCTTTTTTGTTAGAAATATCCAAACATGTTTCGTAAAGATATAAGTATATTAATAATGTATATTATTGTTATCAGAACGAATAAATGCCCGGGTGGTGTAGCGGCCTATCATTGAGCCCTGTCGAGGCTCGGACTCGGGTTCAAATCCCGACCTGGGCGTTTATTTATTTACATTTGAAAAGAAAAAGCCAAAATGACCACTAAAATCATAACTGGCGTAATTATATCACTTGTATTACTAACGACAACATCCCTTTCTTATTCCAGTTTTCATAACCCCGCAGGACTCTTAGAAGAACAACAAGATATGGGCGAAAAGATAAAACTTCCCGAACCCTGCAATACGAGTAACACCTCTGTTGAGGCGGCATTATCGCAAAGAAGGTCAATAAGAGCTTACTCGGGAGATAATTTAACCATCGAAGAGGTATCTCAGCTATTATGGTCTGCTCAGGGCATTACCTCACCTTGGGGCGGAAGAACAGCACCTTCTGCGGGGGCTCTGTATCCACTTGAGTTATACGTAGTTGTAGGGGACGTAGAAGGCATTGACAAAGGCGTTTACCGGTATAGACCAGAAGAGCATGAACTGGAAAAAGTTACGGACGGTGATATAAGAGCAGAACTTGCAGATGCTGCTCTTGGACAGGAATGCGTAAGAGATGCCGCAATAGACATCGTATTCACTGCCGTTTATGAGCGAACAACAAGGAAATACGGTGAAAGGGGAATTAGATATGCGCACATGGAGGCCGGACATGCAGCACAGAACGTTTATTTGCAAGCTGTCTCTTTAGACCTCGGCACGGTAGTCATTGGCGCTTTTAATGACAGCAAAGTGAAGAAAATCGTGAATCTTGGCGAGCGAGAAAATCCGTTATCTATAATGCCAGTTGGAAGAAAGGGCTAAATAATGCGCGATATAATCAGCTTCTTGACACAGATACCAATAAGGAAAGAGGTGAAGCTAGAAGAAGTGGCAGCCAAAACTTACCTCTTCCCGTTCGCAGCAGTATTGATTGGCTTACTCGTCTCCGTGGTAGCTTTCATCTCTTTCAGGTTCTTAGCAACTGGGATCGCATCCTTGCTCACGCTTCTAGCCATTTATCTTATCTCTGGTTTGATCCACCTGGACGGTGTAGCGGATTTCTTTGACGGGATAATGGCAAGAGGAGACAGAAGCGAGAAGCGAAAAGCGATGAAGGACGTGAAGATAGGGATAGCGGGTTTATTCGCTGTTATCTTTGTGCTGCTCGTGGGTTTATTTGCTATTGAGACCGTATGCGCGACTACTTCCAACTGTGATTTCTGCGCATTTTACACATTTGCTTCGGTATTCATAATAGCAGAGGTTTCAGCGAAGATAAGCATGAATACCTGCATGATAGTAGGCAAAGGATTTGAAGGAGGGAGTGGGATGGGCGCTTTGTTTATGCGCTCTTCTACCGGGTCGCGATACGTAGTTGCTCTTCTTTCTTCCGCGTTCATTGCTTTAATTTGTACTATTTTTACTGATCCTTTTCCTTTCTTTATCGTCTTTACCGGCATTGTAGTTGCATTCGTTGTCGTTTGGATAGCGAAGAAGAAATTCGGTGTGGTAAGTGGTGATGTCATAGGTGCTTCAAACGAGCTTGCAAGATGCGTAACGCTACTTATATTGGCGATACTACTATCTTAATTGTATTTGTTTAGAAAACCACAAGATTACACAGATTTTCACGAGAAAGCGATAATATAAATCGGGTTTTAATAAAGTATTGGCTATCCCCTCCCTATTAACCCTAATTTCTTGTGCTAATCTTGTGGAATCTCGTGGTTTTTAAGATTAGCTATACAATTACTCTTAATTATGTGCGGCTAAACTAAAGTGCCAAAACGAACCTTACGCCAGGGTCAGGATTTGAACCTGAGCGTCCCAAAAGGGACAGTGACTCTCGAGGCCACCGCATTTGTCCACTCTGCCACCCTGGCTCCTTCACACTTTCGCACATAGAGATATAAATTATTCATGAATTTAAATTTATGTTAAATAATTTTTGTGCTCATTTGCGGTCTACCCGCTCGTGTACTGCGGCCATGATAATCGGCAATGCAATTGTGGCATCGCAATAAACTGTAACTGCTTTCGCGTTACTACCGACCTTACCCCACGATTTCGCTTCCTCTAAGGTTGCACCACTCAAGCTACCATCCTCTGGCGTATTAGTTGTTATCTGTATCGCGTAGTCGAAACCTTCTCGACCATCTTCTCGTGCTGGTGCCACCAATGCGGATTGAAATATGAAGTTCTTTGGCACACCACCCCCGAGTATTATCGCACCTGTGCGCTCGGCATCGCAGAAGATAGCTATCAATTCCTTCATGTCATCGAATACATCTACATTCAAGGGATATGTTTGTTTATATATCCACGCATGGAGTCCAATCATAGAGTCTGCAATTGCAGGGCAAAAAACCGGGACTCCACTCGCAACGGCACACCGCAGAATAGAATCTTTGTCCGTGATATTTTCTCCTATCTCTTTTAGCAGTTCCGTTATACTATAACGTTTATTTTCAGCTTCACGAGCAAGCTTATCGAACACGCCCCTTAAAAAATCCTCTAACCTTGCAAATGCATCGTCATGCACAATCACATCATATATCCTATCTCTACCCTGCTCTCTCAGCCATACATCATCTATTGCGGTATCCACATTCGCATCATCAGCCATTTTATAATGATGCTCGCCAAGAGCTTCTATGATGTCATGCACTAGATTTGCTCCTGTCGTTACTACCACGTCCACGTATCCATCCCGTATCATATCGGATATCACATTCCGCATCCCCGCAGGGACAATAGCACCGGCAATGCCCAAAAATTTTGTCGTATTCTCTTTCAGCATGCCCTCATATATGTCTACTGCTTCTGCCAGTCTACCAGCACCGAAGGCGCAATCTCTTAGCTCTCTTACAAGTCCATCTACACTCATATTCGCAGCTATTCTAACGCCTCTTACTTCCTTTAGCTGTTCTCTGTCCTCGTTGTCCATTTTATAAATAATTTTTTTAAAAGCTTTACACGTCAAAGAAATAATATGTTTTACATAATTATTATACAATAAAAAATAGAAGAGAGGGGCTGTAGGGTAGCCAGGTTATCCTCCCAGCTCGGGGAGCTGGTGACCGGAGTTCAAATCTCCGCAGCCCCATACATACATAAAATAAAGAAGAACGTGTTGATAAAGGAAGTGTTGGTGGATACGAATGCGCTATTTATACCCGGCGAATTTGGCGTTGATATATTTGGAGAGCTGGAGCGGCTGGGCTATCGGCATATAATCGTGCTGAAGGCGGTGATGAACGAATTAGATAGGTTAAGACGGGAACTAAAAGGCAAAGAGAAGCGAGCAGCAAATGTTGGCTATTCTTTACTGCTTCGCTATCTGCAGCATAAAGCATCTGAGCAAGAACAAATGCCTGGTAGGTGCAAGGTAACGCTAGATGAGGCGGATGTGGGCGAAATGAATACTGACGATCTGATTCTAGAGGTAGCAGTAAAGAAAAACGCTGCGGTCCTTACAATTGATGAGCCCTTAAAGCGGAAATTGACAAAAGCAGGAATAGTAACGGTGTATTTAAGGGGTAAGAGTAGGTTGGAAGAGAAGGGGTAGAAGGATCCTGCACAGAAAAGTATAGAAGGATTCTTTTAGTATATTACAGACGTAACAACGGAACTCCAGTAAAAATGCAATTGGTAATCAACACCTATGGGTCTTACCTGAGGAAGAAGGGGAACTGCTTTTTAGTGCGGAAAGAAGACAAGGTATTTGAAGTTTCCGTTACTAAAGTAGACAGCATTTTAATCACCACGGCTGCGTATATATCCACGGACGCAATCAAGTTTGCAGTGGATAACAATATAGACATTGTATTTCTCGATTCTTATGGAGAACCTTATGGGAGGGTGTGGCATCCCAAACTGGGCAGCACGACATTGATAAGAAGGCGACAACTGGAGCTGTATGACAAAGAGGAAGGACTGAACCTGGCGAAGAAATGGGGGCTTCAAAAAATTGATAATCAAATAGCGTTGTTGAAGAGATTGAAGAAGACCCGTTCTGATAAGAGAGACGAATTGGAAAGGTGCATAACAGAGATAGAGCCATTGAAAGAGCGAATGAAAGGTTTAAAAGGCACAATCGAAGAACGAAGACAGACGATGCTGGGTATTGAAGGTATGACAGCAAAGAAATATTTTGGAGCACTATCGTCAATCATGCCAGAGAAATACCAATTTGTGTTGCGGAGCAGGAATCCGGCGACTGATGAGTTTAACGCTATGTTGAACTATGGCTATGGCGTCTTGTACTCGATGGTGGAGAAGGCGTGCATCATTGCGGGTTTGGACCCGTATATCGGGTTTCTGCATACGGATAACTACAACAAGAAATCGCTGGTATTTGACGTTATAGAGCTGTTCAGGACGTTTGTGGACGAAACGGTAGTGCATCTGTTCACAAAGCGGAAGGTAAAAGTGGACTATTTTGATACGATACAGAATGGGTTGAGTTTGAATAAAGCGGGTAAAGCCGTGCTGATAGAAGCACTTAACGAGACTTTTGAAAAGACAATTAAATATAAAGGGCGGAATATAAAGACGAAGAACGTTGTTCAATTTGAATGTCATAAGATAGCCAATAGCCTTCTAAAAAAACAATTTTTTTAGAAAAATGTTTAATCCAAAAACAACCACATAATTAGGACGAAGAACAAATGGGGATTGAAAGGAAGAGAATGACCACTATTAACTCTCATTTGAGACATATAAAGATTTATTTGGATACCAACGTGTGGTGCAGAACATTTGACAAGCAGACACAGCAACGGATAATTGATGAGGTGGAAGCGTTTTTAAAAATACTTGGGAAGGTTCATGCAGAACGAGAATATGCTATTATTGGCTCGTTGATCTTAGACGATGAAGCTAAACAGATAAAAGGTAAAAGGAAAAGAGAAGCAGTTAAAACTATCATGACTCTGTTCATTTCGGAAAAAGTGCGAAGTTTTTCAAAAGCTACAGTAAGAGATTTAAAAACACTTGGTTTAAAAGACAAGGATGCACTTCATCTCGCTTTTGCTGTCCACGACTCTGTAAAATATTTTATAACTACCGATGACTACATATCAAAAAGAAAGAATGATATAGAGAAAAAGTATAAAATTAAAGTATTAAATCCCGTAGAATTTATAGAGGAAAATGGCAACAAAAGCTGAAGATGTAAAAGTCTTGGAAAAAGTGGTATCTATGGCTAAAAGAGAACTTGATCCCGTTGAATATGCGCGATTTTTGGAGTTAATAACACCTAAGATGGGGGATTCTACGAAGGAATTAAGACAAATCCGAGATGTTGAATCTTATGAAGTGATTATAGAACGATTAAAGAAAATGAATGTCCGAATATTGCCATAACCCTGGCGCTTCGCCAAAAGGGACGGTCACAGGGAGATAGAAAATGCTTGTATGGGTGATATACGATATATCGGGCGATAGGATAAGGGGCCGGATAGCGCAGATATGCAAGGGCTACGGGCTTTACAGGGTGCAGAAGAGCGCGTTCTTAGGCGATTTGAACAAGAACGAGTTGGACGCTATTGCACTGGAATGTGAAGAGCTGATAGAAGAATCGGATTCGGTATTCGTGTTCCCCCTTTGTGACGATTGTTTCAAGAAGATTAAACTGATCGGCGAAGGGTTTGACAAGGAGTTGGTGAGTGATAAGGTGGTCACGAAAATATTCTAGAGATTAGAACCACAAGAGTTCACAGATTAACACAACACTTTTTCTTTTTCACAAAAAGAAAATTTAGCCTGTGCTAAAAGAAAAACTAAGATTTAGAAGAAAGGTTTATGCGTTGACGGGAAAGAAAAAAAATGAGTGCGGTAGTGGAATTGGAGTTGGAACCCGAAGTGTTTATCACTGTTTCTGATGTGATGGAGTATCTGTTCTGTCCGCGGTTCATCTATTTTATGTACTGTCTGGGTATACCGCAGCATGAGGAGAAGCGGTATAAGGTTTTGAAGGGGCGGGCGTTGCACGAGGCGCGGGAGAAGGTGAATAAGAGCTATATAAGGAAGAAACTACAATGCACAAGGAAGGACATTGCGGTTTATCTCGTATCGAGGAAATATCACCTGAAGGGGGAGGTGGACGAGGTGCTATTTCTTGATGATGGAACGGCGGCACCGCTAGATTATAAGTTCGCGGTCTTCAAGGATATGGTGTTCAGAACGCATAAGTATCAGTCGGCGTTATATGGGTTGATGATTGCTGATAATTATGACGTGGAAGTAAAGCGGGGGTTTGTGTGTTACACGAGGAGTAATCATCTGGTGAAGGAGCTGAAGCTCAGCGAGAAGGGGTTTGAACGTGCTATTGCGCTGGTAAATACGGTTTTGGAAGTGATACAGAACGGTTTTTATCCGGCGGCGACTAAGTACAAAGCAAGGTGCGTGGATTGCACGTACCGGAATATTTGCGTGTGAATGATAACCACAAGATTACACAGATTTTCATAAGAAATCTCAGATTAAACGGGAAAAGTTTTAAAGTAGGGAAGACGAAATATAAGGCGAGGTGCGTGGATTGCAGGTACTGGGATATTTTTGGTGAAAGTGAGAAGGGGAGGGACAGAAAATGAAGAAGAGGTTAGTCAAAGATGTTGTGAGTGATTTTATGACAAAAAATATACATATCGGCATATATACAAATTTGTATTTTTTGACAACAAAAGGGTGGTTTGATTGATCGAGGCGATA
>JAYEJE010000043.1:0-2713 GCA_034660415.1 Methanobacteriota archaeon
GTGGCCATATACCTTGTTCCATCGTATCCATGCTCCATCATTCCTTGAATCCATTTCGGATTGCAGTATCTTGCACGGAGTTCTCTATTTAAGAATCGGTTCAATGTTTCGACTTTTGGATTGCTTGGTTCTCTTAGGTTATTTATATACAGATCAGGCGCATTTCCTGTGACACTTTTAACAGCTAAATTCAACCCACCAAAATAAGTAGCAACCATTGGGTGATCCAATACGCCGTAAACGTTCGAACTGCGGCTGAAAACACTTACTTCTACGCCTTTGAGATTCTGCGTGAACAGATCGGTTAGATGTTCGCCCCAAATCTCTTCTCCGTATACGTAACCCATCCGATCAATATAGAGTTCTGCAAGCTTTTCTGTATCTTCCCACGTATCGCTTGCCGGGATTGCATTTTGTAGTCCTGGTGTATACGAGTCAGGCGGAGGCGAGAATATCCGTGCCATCGAGAGATTGCGTGCCTTAGATATGTTATAGCCCGCATCTATCAATGTCCGATAGATCAATTCAGAATCTTCTTTGACATAATTGGGATACTCAGTATCGTTCGATTGAGCAGCTAACCGAACTGCTTTATCGATTAATTTGATTTTGCCGGAGAACATATCTCGATATGACCCCGAGGTCGTAACAACTACGTCTATCCGCGGTCTCCCGAGTTCACTTGAATTTATCAGTTCAACTGTTTTCACACGCCCCCTCTTGTCCCAGATCGGCTTTACACCAAGTAAATAAAATATCTCTGATTCCATTATGCCCTGATGCCTCGATGTCTCTATTGACCAGAGTAAAAATGCTATCTTTCGTGGATACTTTCCGGTCTCATTAATACGCTGCGCCAATAGAGGGTCTGCCAGGTCTTTGCCGACCGCCCACGCTTCTTCTGTTGGTATAAGCCGCGCATCAAATGTACAAAGGTCTCTTCCAGTTGGCAGAGCGTCCGGGTTCCTTATGGGATCGCCATTAGGACCAGGTGGAATATATTTACCTTCTAGAGCATCCAATATCCTTGGTATTTCGATAGTGCATGCCGCTATCCTGTTTGCATATTCCACTGCAAGAGTCAAATCTTGTGTGATGCCTAACGATACAGTCCCCAAGACCTTATTTTGTGCATCAGCGGGACTTAAATCGTTGAGTAATACTTCAGTTAGCAGCCTCGTTGTAACTCCTTCAGATGAATTTATCACCGAAACATTATGTTTAAATTCGTCACCGAGCATTGCCTCCACCAGTGCCACCAAACTATCACCGGTCGGCGGTTCGCTCAATGTGTGTGAACCGTATGGCATGTATTCGGTCTTCAACTCTTGTAAGTAGTTACTCAATCGAATAAGAAATCCTTCAAATAGCGTTGTGTTGCTTGTAATTATATTCAGATCAACTTCTAAGTCTCTATCGATGCTTAAATTTCTGCATTCCGCCATTATTCTATCCTTATATCTCCCTTTCAATACCTCATCTGCTGCTTGATTATAGAAACTTATCTCCTGTTGCAAACTCGACAGATTCCCATACAAGCCAGATGGAACGATAGTTGGCGTCATAAAGTCCACAATGAGCATGTTAGCCCGCCGTCTATCAAATATACCCTCCGCATCCATCGGAAGTACATGGATCAACGGCATGTCCTGGAGTAGAATGGCACCCCAATCGTGTGCTGACAGACCGCACTCTTTGCCGGGCATCGCTTCTATGCTCGTAAATATAGCAAAGATTGCATCAGCCTCAAATTCTTTCTTCAGCCAGAGATAGAATGCAAGGCACTGATGAGTCGGTGGTATCGAACCGTTATAGTACATCACCGATTCATTCTGAAGCCATCCCCATGTGGGATCCGGGGCAAGCAATATGCTACCAAACTGAATCTTTGGGATGACAAGATATTGTCCGGTTTTGTTTTCAAAAACCATGATCTCGCCAGGTGGAGTTCCCCATCGCTCTATCATTTCATTCTGTTTATCGTCAGGGAGTTCATCGAACCAGTCGAGGTATTCGCTCTTCGGTATCAGTATTACATTTCCCTGCTGTACCCTTTTATTCAGTTCTCCGGGTGCCCATGTCCCGAAATTGCTACCCTGATGTGCCATCAACTCAGCAAGCTCTGTTTTGTTTGGTAGTGGTTCGGTTCCGAGATCATAGCCTCTCTCCTTCATTGCAACTAACAGATTCGTAAGACTCGCTTGTGCATCAAGATAATAATCGATGTCTGAGCCAACATTCGCCTTGCCTCCACCTGCGCTATAGTAAGGTATTACAATTTTCTTATCTGAATTAATCATGCGATGTAATCTCATCCACGAAATTGTTCGATTAGTCAGCCATTCGATCTGGTAGCCAATAGGTTTGTTATATTCAACTTCAGTTATCGGATCAGTTGCCTTTCCACAGATAACAATCGGCTCGATTATACCATCCAACTCTGCAAAAGCTACCTGATAAGATTGTATTGGTGGGAGACCGTGCGGACCTGCTTCCCATTCCTCTTGGGTCATACTATAGAATAATCGAATCCCATTGAGTGCAGTAACATTCAACTGCTGTAAATCTGCTATGCCTTTTGATGCGTTTTTATAATAGAGCCGACTCCCGCGGGATATGATAATAACGCTATCCACAACCGGCTTACCGTCTTCCATCAGATACTCTGTAGAATTCGGGTCGTGGTACGTATACGTTGAGACGATAGCATTCA
>JAYEJE010000044.1:0-2710 GCA_034660415.1 Methanobacteriota archaeon
GTTCCACTACTATATATCACTATCGCTTTTTAGTGAGGAACCTCTGATTCAACACATAGAGGTAGAATGCGATGCAGTGGGTGGATTTTAGTAACCTAAAAATCCAACCTTATTTTGACCCCATAGATTTAAAACGTGACACTGTCAGATCAGTTCATTTTTAATTCCAGAAGTTTACCACTTTCTCGTAATTCCTCTGCTTCTTGCCACACACATTGATAGATCTCGTATTGAACATCTAGTTCGTCATTGTCGAATGGTAGGGGGTCAAATGAGTCCGCTTGGGCCATTAACTTTCCGAATTGTGCCATGGCCACATCCTTATTTTTAAAATGCCACAAACAAGAGCTAATTCCTTTGCGACTGGTGCCATTTCCCCTGAAGCGCCAGGACCACCGTGAATAACGGCTACAGAAAAGGGTCCCATTCCGTATTTCCTTATCTTTTTCATATCCTCTTCAGATGCGCGAAAAAATAACGATCCGCATCGCCTTAGCGGTGCAGGATCCCACCCCTTTTTTATACTATAGTGTCTGTCCAATTGCCCGAAATGGACATTCGTGTGTCGAGCCTTCTGCAGCTTATGGGGCTGACAACCAATCCCAATTCCACTGACTACAATTGGGACCGAAACGTCTCTCACATATATCTGTGTAGTTATCGCGGCAGGGAGCACAACCCATGCCACTCTCCGTCCAACAGTACTTTACGCTGATATATCCACACACATCTTCATTTTGATTCTGGCAGTAGATCAGAGAGGCAGGGCAGTCATCAATAAACAAACTGGCGGGGCCGAACTTTTCCGGCAGTGATTCATCGTGTTGCTCATTGAATATAGCATAGCTGTGGTTTGCCTCTTCCAGGATGCTGACCGTGTATTGCAGTGTTTTGTTGGCAGCATCGTAAACAGGATTCAATAGTTTCATTACTGCCACATCCATTTCTTCATCGCCTTCCAGTATTTCAATTGCGGCATTTGGTGGATTCTCTGGTGAGAAGCAAAAACCATCCAGGAACTTTTGCATCGGTGCCTGGACCACGACACGTTCGGGTCTGTCCGAGAAGCAGATGGTCTGAGGTGAAACGCCTTCGAGAGTGAGTATATACCTGTTATCTTCACCTTCCACCGGGACTAAGGAACCGGAGTTGGCAGTTTGTACGAACATAAAAGAGCTCTTATTTACAGCCTGCGCTTCTTCAGTCTCATTTTGTGCCGGCTCATTCCCTGTTAGAGCAGTGGAATTGTTGCTTGTGTCTGTGCCCTCGGCTTCTTTAGACACACCGATAATGGAACCCACGCTGACGAGTGCTACTACTAACAGAACAGCCATGAGCACAAACGTTTTTTTTCCATTCATTTTTATCACCCCCCAATTTTTTTCTATATATGTATATAAAATTTAAGAATAAAATGCCAGAAAGTGGTAGTGTGCCGATAGTTCTGCCAGCTCCATTTATTTAAATAAAGGGGTTTATCTTTATTGCCGTGCCACCGTGGTGTTTCTAAATCTTCCCATGCCGCAAAATCCAAAATAACAGCCAAAAACATATTATCCCTGCTCCAAGGAAACCGATGATACCAATAACCGGTATTTCGTGCCATTTTGGTGGAACTCCAGAAAGAACAATAAGGGCGGAACCTATCACAAGAGAAGCTAAAACAATTGCAAAGACTAAACGATTGTTATTCTGGTCGAGGGTTTTAAGCATCGGGTCAAGGCCTTTATGCTCAAATTTGATCTTTGCCTCTCCTTGTTTTATCAGTGTTAATATCTCTTGTACTTCCGAGGGTAGGTCACGCATTAGCAAGCGCGTTTCGAGAGCGGAGAGATAGAAATCTTTGATTAACTTTCGGGGGCTCATACGTTCCATGATTAACTTTTCGGCGAACGGTTCGGCGTGTTTCACAGTTCACAGCATTAAATTCGGGGTCCAGCTCTCTACCCACACTTTCAATGGTCACCAGTGCTTTTGCGAGCAGGTAGAAATCCCGAGGTCCTTTCAGACGATGCTCATCAACCACTCTTGCAATGCGGTGTAGAAGACTTCCTATTTCGAGTTCTTTTAGTGTACCAAAGGCATAGAGTTCGATAAGTTCGGCAATATCAGATTCTAACTTCTCGTTATCCACAATTTGCATATACTTGGATAATTTTTAAATGGTTTTCGTGATTTTACTTTCATCTACGTGCGACTGATAA
This sequence comes from Methanobacteriota archaeon, assembly GCA_034660415.1. Taxonomy (GTDB): domain Archaea; phylum Halobacteriota; class Syntropharchaeia; order Alkanophagales; family Methanospirareceae; genus Methanophaga. Next base: position 2,205 of record JAYEJE010000044.1, read on the forward strand.
CACCGATTTTACGAATCGCCATCCTATTATTTCTTTTTCTTCTTTAAGACCTCTTCAGCAGCTTCAATAAAGCCTGTTACGATACCCTTCACCACTTCTACCGCTTTATCGCCCACTTCTTTTGCGGAGTCCAGAGCTGCTTCTGCGGCATGTTCCGTCAGCTCGGCGGCTTTGACACCAGCCTGCTTCGTCCCCTCAATTATGCCCTCAGCAGCCCCTTTAGCAGCCTCAGCAGCCCCTTTGGCGGCCTCAGCAGCTTCTACTTCTACCTTCCGTGTACCTTCAATTGCACCTTTCATTGCATCTTTAGACGCAGATTCGACTTTCTCCTGTGTAACATCGGTTCCCTCCAATGTCTTCTTAACGGCATCTCGGGTAATCACACTTACCTTTTCCATGCGTGTTCGGATAAGAGGTTGACATCCCAACTATTGACACTTTTTATATAGTATGAAAGCGACTATTTTACCTAGTGAGCAAATATATGGTTCCAGATAATAAAAATA
>JAYEJE010000045.1:0-2704 GCA_034660415.1 Methanobacteriota archaeon
AACCAACTCTGTGCTTTCACCGTTGTTGATTACCCGCTCAACTGCCCATTTGATCTTTTTGTCTGTTTGTTAGCTTCACCATAAGTAGAGGAGAAGCTAACTAAACTTCTTGCCGGAATAATTTTGGGATTCTACAGTGCCTTAATATCCAGCCATAGATGGAGGTCGCGATATGATTCGTTCGTTATGTTCTCTTTGAATAGTTTAAATTCCAGCTTCTTCCTCCCTACTTCCTCTGCGGTAAACAGGAACGTAAACTCCAGCGTTTCGTTATGTACCAGTTGTAACCTTTTCTCGCCTATACTTCTGTTCTCTATCTCCACCCTAAAGAGGTATGAAACCTCTTCATATTCGTGATTGACAACACCAACTATCACCTCCCCCTTTTCGCCAATGGAAAGGTTTGTCGGATAGTCTGCTGCCTTACCACCAGTGCCAAGGATGTAGAACTCGGTGAATTCTTCACCCTTCTTCGGTGTCACAATTACGTAGATCACCATTGCCAATGCTATTATTATCGTGATGATGAGGATTATTGAGAGGATCTTATCTATTTTTTTTGTGGCCATTTTCTTTCCGGTTCCCGAATTCAGACTCTCTCATGATTAAAACTCTCTCCCCGGGGTGAGAACAGATCAGAATTGTGTTTAGATATTCACAATCCACAGGTGGAAGCATTGGCAATTTCCTTACTACTGCTTTCTTCTTCCTCTTTACCGTCTCAGCTTCATCGGCATACAGTTTCGCCAAGGCTTCTATATCATCAAAAAAAGCATTATGGACATTCATCTTCCTTTTCTCCCCCTCCCTAAATTACTATATGATTCTATTTACATAAAAAACTAAGTTTGAACTCTGCGGTTAATCGGGCAATGTCAAGTTATAGCCTAGGGTGTTGTTTACCATAAAATGGCGCTCTATACTGCATTGCCAATTTCAATCTGTTCGCTATCTGTTCCTCGTCCACACTATCTATCAAAACTAGATTATCATCCCTCAACAAGCATGGCTTTATCTTACCGTCAGAAGTAATTCGTAACCGCGAGCAATTAGCACAGAACTCCGTGTTATCTATCGGATGAACCACCTCTACCTCAACGCCATCGATGAAATATTTCTTCCTGTGCTGCAACCGCCTCGTTTTTATTGCTGCTGCTTTCGATTTCAGTTTCGCTTCGATCGCAAAAAAGTCGGCTTTATACGGCTGCATAGAGTGATTAAAAGAAGGAATCAATTCGATTAATTGCAAGATTACCATTTCGCCCCCCCCTCTTTTATTACATTCTTGCACAAAAATTATCAAATCCTCTATCTCATCCTCGTTTATTCCGTTCATGATAACCATGTTAAGCTTGATAGGCGTAAGGCCCACATCTATCGCACTGTATATGCCCTCAATCACCCTTGGCAGATTGTTACTCGAAGAGGTGATGAGGTCGTATCTTTCCTTTTTAATTGAATCTAAGCTTACGTTCATTCGGTCCAGTCCGGCATCCGCAAGTTCCGCCGCATAATTACTTAAGTATATACCATTTGTTGTTACTGAGATGTCATCTTCATAATCTCTTATACCATGCACTATCTCTGCGAGATCCGCTCGCATCAACGGCTCACCACCTGAAAATTTTATTCGCCTTATGCCGAAATGAGTTGAGGCTACTCGTGCTATTGCGATTATGAGCTCAGCACTTATTTCCGCTTTTACCTCATCTCGGCCCTCGCCTTCGTTATGACAATAAATGCAGTTCAGGTTACACCGATTCGTGAGTGAGAATCGCAAACTTCTTATCGCTCTACCGTAACTGTCTATTAATCTCTCGTTTTCTCCTTCCTTATTTTTGATTCTCCCTTCCATTGTACATACAGTATATCATTTTTTTGGTAAAGCTTTCTTTACACTTTCTCTTTTTTCCAAAAAGGAAAACAAAAATAACGTTTTTAGTCACTGCTTTTGTTATATCATCATACTCATCACCAGCACAATAATCACAATGCTTAACGCAGCACCATATACTCGCCTATCCCATGCAAACACCTTCTTCCCATCCAAAACACTAACGGGAATCATGTTGAAAGCAGCAAGCCATGCGTTTATCATCACCCCAAAATCGCCTATTTGTTCTGTCATACCAGAACAAAAAGTTAGCGGTAAAAAGGCAAAAGCCAGTGCTACATTCATCATCGGACCTGCTACCGCAATTTTACCATTCTCTTCCTTTGTGAGATAAGGCGCGGATATCATGACTGCGCCCGGAGCCGCAAATATAAACCCCATAAAAGCTGTTACTATTGCCACGAGCAGCATAAACGGTGCCATCCGGAACTCAGACCACGCACCATACTTCTGTGCTACTACTTTGTGGGCAAGCTCATGTAAGATAAATGCAAAGCCAACGGTAACAGCGGAAATAATAAATATTGAAACCAGGCTTTGGTGGTACCATCTAGATAAGACAATGGTAAATGCGATGGAAATAGCAAGCCAAGCGATAAAAATATGCGTTATTTCCGTTTTACTCGTTTTTAGCTGCATTTTCACTGGTATCCAGTCATTTTTTTATTGTATATAAAATATAACTTCTACCCATAAATAAATTTAATTTAGGACGCAGATTTACACGGATTTACACGGATTTTTTGTTTTCTTTTGTCGGACTCACTGGGCTATTTTTAACGGCATTAATCTTTTCACCGCATTTTTTGG
>JAYEJE010000046.1:0-13835 GCA_034660415.1 Methanobacteriota archaeon
TTTTTTGCTCTCGTATCCGTCCAATTTTCGCATGTTTTTAAATTAGACAGACACATACCTAAATAGTTTAGACGCAGAGAGTATAAACATGCATCCACTTGCTTACAACCATCTAAAGAAGATAATGGAAGATAAGATTATTGTGGGATCGGACGAAACGTGCGATTACTATCCCTGCCATTTTACGGGTCAGGATTGCACGTGGTGTTTCTGCCCTTTTTATCCCTGTTGCGACGAGCAAACCGGCGGTGAATGGGTCAAGACAAAAGAAGGGGGACGTATTTGGGGGTGCTCTGATTGTTACTGGTTGCATAAATCAGAAGTAGCAACGGCGCTTATGGGTGAGTTCAAGAAATATGGAATAGAAACTGTTGACGACATAGAAAAAAAGGATGTCGTAAAGAAGATATTTGCGATTTTAAAGAAGAAGTTTCCACCTAATACGCGCAATGGCTCAATGCAAAAGGCAAACAAGAAATCATAATATCCAACTAAAATTAAATAAATATTGAGACAGATGAACGCAGATGAAATCAAATCCGTGTAAATCCGCGTCCTAAAATAAATAGGTAGTAGTTGTACTTTATCTACAATGAAAAAACCCGTAGCGCATACCCATGTAACCCGTAGTCAAATAGGGGGCTTACCTATTCTCTATTTCCTATTTCTAATTTGTTTTGTTCTACTGTGTCATATTCTGTTTTGGAATTTTATGAGCTCGTTACAGTTACAAACCCGAAAATTGCTCATAGATCAGATCGCTATTTTCGCTATTGCTATACTTATAGACTTGACCCTTGGCGACCCACCGGAGAAGATAGAAAAATATTATCCCCTCGTATGGATAAGCCGGTTAATGTATCTCTTTGACAGAATCACGAGGCGTGGAAGAGCGAGAAGGGAAAAGATCCTTGGGGTGGTGTATGCACTGCTTACAATTTCTAGCTTCTCCTTGCCATGTTTAATGCTCCCTTGTCTACCAGAACTCGTATACATCGTTTTGGGGTCGCTTATTTTCAAGATGACATTCACGATAAGTGGTTTAGAACGATTTGGTCGGAAAGCGTGGCAAGCGGATAATCTGGAATCGAAACGAGTATCAGTGGGAAAGATGGTCAGCAGAGACGTATCTGATTTGGATGATGAGCATCTCAACTCTGCAACCATTGAATCGGTGGCTGAGAACTTGACCGATAGCGTTATTTCACCCTTCTTCTATTTCGCTTTCTTCGGCGTCTTTGGTGCTATGGTCTATCGAGTAGTAAATACCTTAGATGCAGTTGTGGGCTATAAAACTAGGCGATACATTCATTTCGGCTGGTTCTCGGCAAAAGCAGATGACGTGCTGAATTACATTCCCGAACGGATTGCCGTGGGACTGTTAATATTAGCAAGTAACGCAAAATTGAAGGATGTGTGGAAAACCGTGAACGAGACAGAAGGTGTGCATTTGACAATAGTCGCGATGAGCCATGCATTAAAAGTGAAGCTGGAGAAGATCGGCTATTACACGGTGGGAGAAGGCTTTGGAGTTGCAAGCACGGTGCATATAGCGAGAGCAATAAGAATAGTGAAAAGAAGTACAATTACTTTTGCTTTTGTTTGCATCCTGATGATGGTTATCTTTTATTATCTTTGACTAGCTCACAGGTGATGTGTGTCCGTATAGCTACCTTTTTTAGCTTCGTTACTCTTTCTTGTAGCCTTTAGCGAAGTAAGTATCTCATTTTAGAATGTGATGGGGTAAGGTCCCAAATTTTATCTTCTTTTAGCAAGGATTCAAGTATATACCAACTATAGTACTAATTAAAGTCAATTGTGAGACAGCCTCTTAAGTACGGAGTATGTGACTATATGAAAGGGGGAAAGACATAGTGTCTGAATTGATAAAATTGCTCAAGGATTTAGACAGATATAGTCGTACATTGCCTCGTAGGTACATAGGTAAAGCTCTTGGAAAGATAGCAGAAAGACATCCAGAGGGCGTTAAAAAAGCCATTCCTGAATTAATAAGGTTATTTGATAATCCAAATCTGGATGTTCGTAGAGACGCAGCTATTGCTCTTGGGGGAAATAGGGGAAAAATATCCAGAGGAAGTGGAGAGGTTGGGGCTTAAAAAGGAAATATCTGTCCGTAAAAAATGGAAGTGGGAAAAATGAAATGCGAAAAACATCCTGAACGCGAGGCGATAGGAGTTTGCACCAATTGTGGTAAAGCTATCTGTGCTGAGTGCAGAGTGGAAGTCGGGGGCAAAAATTATTGTAAAGATTGCGTGAGCAATCTTTTTGAAGACGAAAAAAAAAAACTGATCTGGAATTAATTATAAAGAAATTTGACATATCCTTAGTTATTGGTCCTGCCCTTGCAATTATAGCGTCGTTTCTTCCTTGGATGACGGTGCAAATTCTTGAGATAACAAAAGATATAAATGCGTTCAATATGCTCTATATTGGTGCCTATTTTGGTACCATTTATTTCTTGTTGGCATTAGCAGCATTTGGAATAGCATGGATGTCAAAACCGAGTACAAAAGCAAAAGGATTAATCGGTGTTGGCATTCTTATGGCTATTTTCAGTGTAACGAGCTTACTTGCTGTTTCTTATGCTATCAGCCAAATGGAAAGCGAACTTGGAGGAAATCCATTTGGAGTGTTAGCAGGAGTGCATATAGGGATAGGGCTCATCCTTGCAATCATGGCATCTATAATTGTCATTTACACTGGGTACAAACTGAGTAGTCCTGATCTGTCGACATCGGTGCCAAAGATCAGATCACGAAAAGTTTTGATTGCAATAAATTATATCTTGGTATTATGGACTCTTTTATTTTTAATAGCTGGTATTGCTGCAGGGGGTGGAAAATCTCCCAATTCTTTTGTGAGCGCAGTAGTCGTTTCATACTTGATAATGGTTGTAACATATTTCTATATTGGCTATACCATGCGTAGATTAACAGAAAGATCTAAAATTGTTTATTCCGCTTTCATAGGATTTGTAGCAGTATTAATCGTAATGATTGTAATAGTTACTAACCCAAAAACAGCAGAAAATATGTTGGGATACAGTGTAAATTTTGCTCTTATACCTTTATTAGTTTATGTGGCAGACCTATGGTACGCAAGAAAATAATAGTTAGTGATACGAACTATGGAAGAAAAACAAAAAGTAGTAAATAAGATCCTCGAATATGGACGGAGATTAGAAAAAATAGTAAAATTTGACCCAACGCTAAATCCCGAGGCAAATAAATTGTTTACAGATGAGGATGATTTTTCAACGGCATTTTTCTTTGGTGTGATTTTTGATCAAAGTATACCTGCGGAACAGGCATGGGAAAAACCTTTTATTTTGAAACAGAGACTTGGACATCTCGATGTTAAAAAGATTTCAAAAATGAAAGACGATGAACTAAAAGTCATTTTTAATGAAGCACCAAAACTGCACAGATTTCCCAATAACTATGCGGAATATATAAAAGATGCGTCTAAAATGTTAATAGATAAATATAAGGGAAACGCAGCAAACATTTGGAATGACAACCCGCTATGTGCGGAGTTGCAACGAAGATTTGAATCATTCAAAGGTATCGGGCAGAAAAAGGCATCGATGGCAACGAATATACTCACTCGCGATTTAGGGATTCAAGCAAGGAATAAAAGAGGAATTGACGTTTCTTATGATGAGCATGTTAAAAGGGTCTTTTTAAGAACGAGTTTAGCTGAAACTGATGATGAAAATACGATAATTAAAACAGCAAGAGAATTAAATCCCTATTATCCCGGCGAACTGGATTTACCTATGTGGTATATAGGTAAGGGCTGGTGTCATCCTACCAATCCTAAGTGTGATGAATGTCCTATTGGAGATGTTTGTCCAAAAAATAATAAACGAGAGAAATGAGAAACGGAGGGCATATACAAAGAGATGCCTCGGAATTTATTCTGAGTGTGGCAGCGTGTTTCGTAAACTAATCAACAGGAGGGTTAAAATCCATTCTGTGCCGTTTACCCGCATCGGCTAATACCCGCTATGTGAATTTAGGGTGGCAGATAGTAAAACAAGCTAAAGTTTACGTTTTCGTAAGCATAACGAATGATATGCAGCGTATCAACAATGATGAAAATTGAAACCGGTTGAAATGCTTTATTTCTGATAATACTAAAAACCGCTTTCATAGCTGGCTTCTAATGAAGAGAAATAGGGAAGTAACTAACCTGTTTTGAGATGTTGATATGTGTCACAAATAGATAAGAAACGTACATATATCAAAAAGCTTTTATGTATCGCCACTAATAGACATGGTAAAAGGCTGCGATAAAAGAAAAAATGAAAAAGCAAACCATAATTACATTAACAGCCATAGTAGCGGTTATAATGGCTGCAATATTTGCGGGATGTGTTGAGGAAGAAGCGCCAACTCCAGCATACAAAATTTTTTCTGAAGAGGATGTCAGCTTCGGAAACACTATCCGAGTAGCAGAAAGGGTTTTAGTGCCGCGAACTATCACGGAAGAAGGAGTAAAAGCTATAGCAAAGGACATTGTACAAAAAGGAATCGCTTCTCGAGATGTGAATGCTATTGGTATTTTCTTCTATTACAAACCTGAAGCGTCTCCAGAATACTGCATAGGCCGCGTTGACTGGGCACCCTACGGAGTTTGGAGTAAGGCAATGGAAGTTCCAACAGGCGATTACTCGAAGCAGGAGTACTACTATGACTTCTTTACTAAACTACCATTACCACCATTAACATCTATGCCTGCACCAACAATCACTTCTTTGTCACCAGCAGAAAAAATGAAGGTGGCACTTCAACAAAACATCAGTTATCGGAATTCTGCCATATCACTATCCTCCTTAGAAATAACGCCTGAACACACAGTTGTCCTTAGTATGCTAGGACACACCCGAGATATATTTGATGCTAAAGATTATGGAAGTGCAGTTGAGATGATATGGTTTCTAGTTGAACAATATAATATTACCGCTGTGACAGTAAGTTATAGGGAAAATGAGAGATCAGATGTTGCCTTAACTATAACGGCACCGCGAGACATTGTAGAAGATATTAACAGAGAATATCTTACTACCGAAGAGATAATAGAAAATTTTGATGTTTTGTATAATCCTTCACATTTTAAAGCAGAGATTGAGAGAATCATAGGACGTACACATTACCCTCTTGTCAACGTTACAGAAAATACGAGAAATTACAAGATTGTAACAGCTAAGTTTCGACCTTATGCTGAAGGTTATGAAACTTTCTATAAGGGGCCTTCGGTGGTGTTGTATGCGATGGCTGATGTCGGCGAACTTGTAAAACACATCTTTCTGCTAGATGAGTCTATCAAAGAAGTTAAGGTAGTTGCACAGGAAGTTACGATAGATGAACGTGGCCACTTGTCACGTAAGGATATTATGTGGGTGGAACTTTCAAGAGCAGAATTCATACGCCATAAAAATACTTATGGTGAGACTTCATATTTATCTATGCATGATGATGAGAAGATTTTCTTTGATCCACTTATCTCATCATGGGTAGATCTGGAACTTCCTGAATTGCCAGAATCTTGGCGCGAATTAACACCGAAGGAAAAGGGGTAAATAAATAATTAAAAATTGTAAAACACGGAGATACTGATTTAGTTAGAATCTAGTGAGATGACAAAAGAAGAATTTGCAAAATTGATTGGAATAGGAATAATAGTAGATTCTCCAATCCTGAAAGAATGGTTTAAAAATCAGGAGGAAAAATGAAAAAGAAAACAGTGGGATTAATAGTCATGCTGACAATCGTAACTGTGGCGATGTTTGCAGGATGTATTGGAGAAGAGCAGGCAAATGAGTTTTCAGCCCTTGAAATTGCAAAGACTACCTACGAGAACGGTCAAGTAAAAGTCTTTGGTATAACAGACTTACCTGACGGAGCAGAGTTGATGTTATCTCTTGATACGCCAACGGGACTTTGTGCCCAAGGTAGATCTAAGGTTAAAAATGGCAAATTTACACTGGTATTTGGTCCATTCATAGTACCATATGCTTATGATACAAAGCCCTACAAGGTCAATGTACTGTTTTTGCCCCATGAACAGTCAGATCGTGTGATCAGACTTGTTGGCGAGAAAGGAGAATATTTAACAGGCGATTTGGTCGAAGCAAATTGGAATAGGTATATACGCAAAATAATGGAGGTGGACCGATATTTCAATACTCAGTTTACTTTTCCAACGGAATATCCAACGGTTGATCCCAATTCCTACAAAACGGGGACACCAGAAAGAGTATTGGCAGAATGGTTGAATTGCTGGAAACAGGAAGAATGGAACAAGATGGTCGAACTTACGTCGAAAACGCGGAGGAATAAGGAGGATGAGCTTTTTGAGATTTTTGAGATTAACTATTACAACAGAAAACTGGTGGGTGCCGAAATAATAAAAAAGGAGACTGATGATGAAAACCTGATGTATTTTGAAACGAGGGTGTACTATCTTTATGGGGGGGCAACGGACCCTAGCGAAAAGGTAATTCTGATCGACGTTGTTCGAGAGAGAGCCCCATATACGCTAAGTTCAACAGGGAAGTGGGGTGTAGATCCAATTTTTTTTTAAATAGCCGCACGAAAATGGTTATATTACGGAAAGGCGGATATTATCCGGCGGAGATATGGCAGGACCCGGTAAATAGCCATAGTGTCGGTGTGCTGATAGAGGACGGCATGGCAGTGAGCATTGACGAGACCGAGCAGGCAGATATGACAGTCTTTGCGGAAGTGTGGCTCAAAAATATAAGGGTGCAGCAAGGGCTAGGAGGGGCGCGGTGAGGTATAACACAATCCAACCGATGAGATGACAGGGGCCATAAAAATGGCTTTAGAGTTAAGGCATGAGCGAGAGAAAGAAGAAAGTGATGTGGTGTCGGTATCAGAAATTGTGAGGGACACAATGAAAGAGAAATATTGAAGAGATATTACTATGAGTTATTTCATTGTTAACAATTACTTATCTTTTATTATCTGATTTAAGGATCCACCCTTACGGTTTCCCGTCCATCACTTCTCCAGTCTCCGAGTCTATCTTCTCTTTTATTTCCTTTATCTCACATCGCACTTTAGCGGTTCCGCATCTCAGCCCTAAGGTCTCCTCTTTTCTCAATTCCTTACCAAGCAAAACAGCTTCGCCAAAAAGTTCCTTCGTAGCTTTTGGCGGATTCCCTACCAGTCCGAAAACAGCTCCTCTTTTTACGCCTCCTCCTTCATTAATAGTAACACAATACTATCTCTCTCACTTATTCTAACCCCATCCAAAGCTTCTATCAACGTTGGACCGTCATACCATAGCGTCCCGTCGCTCCTACGGTAAATGTTATCTCCTTCCAAAGCGGACACGGGTAGGAAGAGCTTTTCTTCCGTTCGGTAGTCAAAAGATTTAAAAAGCTCGCTTATTTGGTTCTTAACCGTTTCAAATCTCTCCTTTTTATAGTCCATGGCATCCATTTTATTCACAGCCACAAAAACCTGTTTTATGCCAAGCATCTTGAGCAAGAACATGTGCCTTCTTGTTTGTTCTTGGACACCTTCCTCCGCGGATATAACCAAAACCGCCACATCTGCATGCGAAGCTCCCATGAGCATGTTCTTTATAAACTCCTTATGTCCCGGCACATCGGTTATCGTGTAGTAGTTAAGCTTGCTTTTAAACATCATGCTTACCGTGTCTATTTCTTCCACTCGCTCATCTTTTATGCTCTCGCTGTCGTAAAGTAGCCTTCCTATTAGTGTGGATTTGCCATGATCCACATGTCCCACGAGAACCACATTTACGTTCATTTTTACATATATCCCAAAGCTCTCAGTTTCTGTATCATAAACGTCTTTTCCTTGTCCTATGCCCTGCCAGACCGTTCTGCAACCTTTGTCGTCCGCAGTTCCTCCACTATTTCATCTATTGTTTTTGCAGTTGAGTCTATTGGTGATGTGCACGGTTCACAGCCTAAGCTGCGATACCTTTTTCCATCGTTGGCAAAATACATTGGATTCACCGGAATATTCTCCTCTTGCTTTATATATTCCCAAACATCTAACTCCTGTCAATGCAGAATTGGATGAACCCTTGTGTGGATATGAACAGTCTCATCGGTCTCGTTTTGACTTTGAGCTTGATACTGGTCCCACCTCTCTAGCAGCTGGTCCTTATAATTCCATCTGAACGCTTCGTCCCGTGGTGAAAATACACGCGCTTTCGCTCTTATCCCGTGTTCATCCCTCCTTATTGCCAAAAGCAGCGCATCAAACGTGTGCTTATCTTGTTATTTCATTAAAGCTTCCGTTTTAAGCGCAGTGCAACACTCCAGTTTTCCTTTTTCCGGTCCCATCCCCTCGTTTATCGCTTCTTCGTTCTTCGCTATTACCAAATCCAATCCCCATTTTTCTGCAATTCCGTCTCTGAACTCGTACATCCGTCTGAAGTTGTAACTCGTGACTATATGGATTGCAGGAAAAGGGATTTTGCTAAAGAAGGCTTTTCTGCACAGTGCGAGAGCAGTTGTGCTGTCTTTCCCCATGCTCCACAGAATTGCCGGGTTCTCAAACACCGCATACGCTTCTATTATTAGATATATGCTCTTGTTCTCCTGTTCTTTCAGTCCCATTCTCTTCTCATTACCTCCAATATACTCACAAGCTTCCTATCAAAGCAATCGCCGCAAAGGCGAGAATTAGAATCGCCAACCAAAAATAGAACCAGAACATGCTCGGGTCCTGAGCTTGAGTTTGAACTCTACCCCACGCCGTAAGTTCCCATGCACGCTCATGAAGCACATACAGAACCACTCTAATTGCATGAAAGACAAAGGTAATTAAACTTGCTTCAACCCAACTCCCTGTAATGCAGTAAGATAACAAAATTAAAATTACAATTCCGAGAACACGCCATGTAAACGATTTTGTCCAACTGCGAACCCATGAATCAGTCTTTGTATTCTTGTTAATATTAACCATGTGCGCTCACTCCAAATAGCCCAAAGCCCTCTATCTCTTCTTCACCTCTTCTTCCTCTTCTTTTATCTTTCCGCTTGACGCGAAACTCCGCATTACAAAAACGATAAATTTGGTAAGGCTGGAGAATCCAGTCCCTTCTATTATCCCTTGCAGTTTTTCATACAGTTCCCTCGGAATCTTGATGGCAACCTTATCCATTAGACTTGTTGCGGAATTATTATTTTAGGGGCTAATATGTTGCTTCCGTCCGTCCTGTTCAACGGTACATTAGATGATAATTCCATAGCCCTCATGAAAGTAACATAGCCTTATCATTAAAAGTCTCCTAAATTTTTTGTTGCGAAACTTGTCAGTTGTTATTCGCATTCGCTTAATTCCGCCGATAGCATGCTCTACCCAAACTCGGATGCTACTGATAACCTTATTCTGCGCCTTCTCTTTACCACTCTATTTTTTCCCCAGTGGCTTCTTCTTTGGCATCATAACAGACGCATCTGGATAATCCTTATCAACGCCAGTGAAACCCAAATCTAGCCATAGCCTTATTTTTTGGGGAATATCTCTGGCGGAAATAGGCTTTTGAACATACCCTAATGGTGCTTTTTACCTTGTTTTGGAGGGCTCAGATAACCAATCCATCTATTTATATCGATGATGAGTATCTTTTTACGAGTATGTGCCTTCTTCTTGCAGGAATAGCTTTTTTTGTTTCTCTTCGTCTTTAGGTCTTTGAATTGGCCTCTCTGTCCCGTCAATGAATATGTCCTTAGCCCCGGAGAATATCTCAAATAACTCATCAAACCTCTTAATTTTACTACTTGGCAGGGCCATTTTTTTACCAAGTACTTTCTCTAATATTGGTGTTAAATTCTGGACCGAAACGCTGTACCAGTTGATTAAATTCTTAGGATTTATTCTCAATCCCTCAATCTCTTCACCATCTTTACCGCCGCTTCGACTGCCCTTTTTGCATACTCCACACGTTCTTGCGCTTCTAACCTTGTCATCCCAGGCCCTGCCACGCCCAAAGTAACTGGCTTATCATATTCCAGCGCAAGGTCCATTATTTTCCGCGTGAGCTGCGATGCTATCGCTTCATCATGTTTGGTTGCACCGGCAATTACGCAGCCCAGAGTGACAACTGCATCTACTTCCTCCTCTTTGTCTGTTAGCAGCTTCTTCACTGCAAGAGGCATGTCAAACGTTCCAGGCGTATATAAGCTGCGAGATACTTTCGCACCAAGAAACGCCGCATGTTCCTTCCCCAATATTTCCATCTGATAAGTAATGTCCCGGTGAAACTCAGAGACGACAAACCCCAATTTTATCTCTTCCTTCCTCTCTTCTTCTCTCATTTTCAACCACCTAATATCCTATAAGGAACTTGATATTAGTCCTCCCTCCTCACGGTTATAGGAACAACACCCTTTTCAAATTCCTCGATAGCTATCTCCGTGGGGTCTAGTTCTTCTGTTTCTATGAGCACAGGCGCACCCATGGCTATCTGCAGTGCTCGTGCACCGATGATACGCGCTTTTTCATATTTCGTGTATTTTTCTCTTTTTTCTTCCAAGAAAACCGACCTTTAACCCTAATATGACAAAATGGGGTTGCTGAGATTTGAACTCAGGTCTCGGCATCCCGAACGCCGAAGGATAGTCCAAGCTACCCTACAACCCCCATCATTCATACGGTGCAATCTCGTCTATCAACTCTGCGTGCGTTAGAAGCATTCGCCGACAGCAGTATCTCTTTACACCCAAATCGTCCAGCACTTGCCCAGGATCCTCTTGCTTTATCCGCTCTTTATACACATCCCAAACGTCTGATACTATTCTTCCACATGTGTAACATCTAACAGGAATCATAAACCCATCACCGATAAGACTTCTGCCTCTTTGCCCTTGCACCCTTTGCACCGGCTTTTTTTAGCTCCTTATTCCGCATGTCACTGACGAACAAGCTTCTATCATAGTCCAGATAAGACTCCTTCAACGTTTCACTTGCCGTCCACTCCACTAATCCACGAGCTATCGCGGTCCGAACAGCCTCTGCCTGCCCCATAAAACCGCCCCCTTTTACATTTACCGCCACATCAATGCCCTCAATATCAACATCCGGAAGCTGGGAAGCGATAAACAAAGGTTCTGATATTTTTGTTCTTACCACTTCTGGCTCCATTATTTCCAACGGCTTCTTGTTTATCCTCACTTCTCCCTTACCCTCTTTTATCGTTACTCGTGCAACTGCAGTCTTCCTCTTACCAACCTGATTAACTACCTTTTTTACCTTTGCTTTGGTTTTTACCTTTGCTTTGGTGACCATCCTAACTTTTCACTCACCTCCCCCAAGGTTACGTATTTACGAGACAACCTATAAGCCTCTGCATATTCTACCCTTTTCCGTTCCATCTTTTCATATTCTTCTGGTATGCCCAGATAAACTTTCACTCGTGAGAGTGCATCTTTGCCCCTTGCCCGCTTATAGGGGAGCATCCCCCGTATTGTTCGCTTTAGAATTCTATCAGGCATTTTAGGGAAGAAAGGTCCTTGTTCTCTGGAGCCTCTGTCCTTCTTCTGTTTGTAATCCTTAAAAGTTCTCACTTTTGAGCCACTTATTACCACTCGTTCTGCGTTAACGATTGCGATTTCCTTTTCCGTATCGTTCAGCAATTCTTTCGCTACTCCACTCGCCAATCTACCCAAAATGAGACCATCCCCATCTACTATCTCCATTTCCTCTTCCATCGCCTTTGTTATGTTATGTTATTTTATTAAATTACGCGATTATCTTCACACCGGATCCTTTAGGATTTGCCTTTATCAATTCCTCGATACGTATGCACTTCCCGACATTGCTAATTTTTTCGTACGCCTTTTTACTGAATCCCAATGCGGCAACAGTAACCGGTTTATCAATCGCTCCCGCACTCAGTACCTTCCCAGGTACTAATATCGTGTCATTCGCATTTGAATATCTATTTATCCTACTTAGGTTCACCTCTGCGTAATTCCTTCGTGGTCGCTCTAATCGCTTCGCTATATCGCGCCATATAGGTGCACTGCTTTCTCTTGCATTCCTATTCAAATCATCTATTAGCTTATCAAGCTGTGGGTTTGTCTTCCTTTTTCTTCTCATCTTCTTTTCGCTTTCGCCATTCGCCTTTGTATCTTTTAGGATACCACTTTATAAAGGTTGGTGAGAGAAGTTCATTTCTTTTTTATAACACTTTTATCCTTAGATATTTATGATTGAATCGGTCATCCCGTTTATTGTAAAATGCCTCCCGTTTATTGCAATATGCTTTCTCTTTCTGGCGCTGTTAGTGCATAAGAGAGCGGTAAGCGCTCCGGGTTGGATTTCAATCGCCGGTTACTGCTATTTCGAAGCTACTGAGTACTTAGCTCTTGACGAACGCTTTGACGCTTTTTTAGTGCTCGTACTTCTTGCATTATCGCTTATTTTAGCTTTTATTATGCTAAGACCAACGCTAAGCGAAAGAAGGGAAGAGGATTCGCTTTACACGCTAACAAAAATCGCGCTTATAGCCGCTGTCTTCTACTTCCCTTTCGCCGAAATCACCTTTCTCGGCGATTCGCTCATATTCATTACCGCTAAAATCACCGCAATTGTGCTAAATATTTTCAACCTGGGCGTTTATATGGTCCCGCCTTCCTGTATCTACACAAATGACTGTTCTTTTCATGCAATCTATCAACCGATAACGATAATCTTAGCTTGTACTGCGATACAGGGCATGGTTATTTTTATTGGACTGATCTTTGGTGTAAAAGCGCCAATAAGACGAAAGTTAAAAGCCTTTTTTGTCTCTGTACCGGTTATTTATGCATTGAATATATTCAGGGACGTTTTTGTCAGCGCAGCATATTTCGAGCTTTGGTTTGGCCCCCCACTCGACAGCTTTTTTATCGCTCACAACGTAATTGCAAGAATATTCGCACTGCTTGCTTTGATTGCTATTGCTTATGCAGTATTCAAGATACTACCGGAGGCATTGGACTTTGTAGATGATTTTATCGCAGCACTAAAGCGCTCCTTCCGCGTACACAAAGCTATTTAAGCTATCAATAGGAATGGATAGTTCATGAACATTCAGAAGCAAGTGTTTGTTATCGGTCACAAAAATCCGGATTCTGATTCCGTCTGTTCTGCTATAGGCTACGCATACTTCAAAAATGTTCTGGATAAGCGCTACCTCTATGCCCCGGCCCGAGCAGGTAGTTTGAATAGTGAAACAAAGTTTGTGCTCGACCGATTTAAAATTGAGTCACCGATGGAGCTAGAAAGTCTTGCCGCTACCGTCAGTGATATGGAATTGAAAGATCCCATTGTAGCATCACCTAATAACTCGATAAGAGATGCAGCAGTTCTAATAAGGGAAAAGAATATCCGCACTGTTCCGATCGTAGACTCAGGTAAAAAGTTATTGGGGATCGTTGGTCTAAAGGACATCGCAGAATATTACATCGGCAATCTGGGACGCAAGGACTTATCAACAACTCCGATTGACCTGAATATCTTAGTCAGTACCTTAAATGGGAAGGTAATTGCGAATCCGAATAAGATTGAAAGTTTAACGGGCAGGGTTTTTATCGCGGCAATGCAAAAAGCAACGATTGTAAACAAAATCCGACCTGGGGACATTGTTATTTTAGGCGATCGATATGACATCCAATTAGATTTGATCAATGCTGACTGTTCGGCTCTTATAATTACGGGTGATTCCGCGATTAGCCATGAAGTCAGTAGGTTAGCAACTAAAAAGGGTGCTTTGATCATCTCTTCGCCTCATGATACCTTTACTACCGCAAGATTACT
>JAYEJE010000047.1:0-2697 GCA_034660415.1 Methanobacteriota archaeon
GAAGTAATGTTTTGGTTGGCGTAAATCGAACTTTTATTTTAGATGGTGTTAAGAGCCAGCTAACTAAAGAACGAATCTGGCAGAATCCATTTGGCGATGGTAACGCAGGAAGTATGATTGTGAAGCTTTTTTCTAAAAAGGAAAAGGAATGAAAGCGTTAGCATTATTATCCGGCGGTTTGGATTCGATATTGGCAACTAAGCTTGTCTTAGATCAGGGAATAGAAGTCGTAGCATTGCAACTTATTTTGCCATTCACAGCGGAAAAGACGGACTATGCAGGTGCAGTAGCAAAGAGGTTTGAGATATCGATAATACATGTAGAAGCGGGTGCCGAGTATTTGGAGATAATAAGAAACCCTAAGTATGGCTATGGCGCGGGAATGAACCCCTGTATAGACTGTCATAGTTACATGCTGCGCGAAGCGAAAAGGATCGCGGAAGAAATAGGTGCCGAATTCATCTTCACGGGCGATGTTCTAGGAGAAAGACCAATGAGCCAGCACAAGAAAGCATTAGAAATAGCGGATAGGGAAGCGGGATTAGAAGGTATGGTCTTGAGACCGCTATCGGCAAAACTATTACCGAAAACTATTCCTGAGTGCGAAGGCTGGATAGACCGTAGCAAGCTATTAGATATAAAGGGTAAGAGCAGAAAGGTTCAGATCGCACTCGCAACGAAGTTTAATCTGGACTATCCATCGCCTGCCGGCGGTTGTCTCCTAACCGACAAGGAATTTGCATCGAAAGTTAAGGATTTATTCTCGCATAATGCGACAGTAACAAAAATAGATCTCGCGTTACTTAAGCTAGGTAGGCATTTTCGGCTCGCTTCGTCTAAACTCATAGTGGGTAGGAATGAAGCAGAGAATAGGCTTCTATCTGATTTGAAGCGTCCGGCAGATTATGTTTTTGAGGTGCCTGATTACGGAAGCCCAACAACGATTTTAGAAGGTTCTAAGAACAAAGAAGCAATTGAACTCACAGCACGGTTGACCGCGCGATATTCTGATGCTCGTGCCGAGGAAGAGGTGTTGGTGGAATACCGAGATGGGAAAAGGAAAAGGCGATTAATTGTTCCACCTCTGGATTCTGACTCTAAAAGCGTTTTACGACTTTAGCTTAGCTGCCTTTGCATTGCTAAGCTAAGCTAAGCTAAGCTAAGCAAAAAGCACACTTGCAAGTATTTAATGCTGCAGTATGTTCGCTCAGTTCATCATCCCTATTATCTCGCAAGTCTTGCATATCCGTGATGCAGATGCTTCACCACATAGTTCACAGCGCAAAAGCTTCCGCTCGGTTTGCACCGCCGGCAAAAACTCAGACACTCTTTCATAGCCTCGCAACAATGAATATTTTGTCCCCGGATGCTTTCTTTCTAACTCGTTCAGCATACTCTTCACCGTGGAACGGAACGAAAGCGAAGCGTAAGGACAATGAATTGTATGTATCGGTATTCCAGCTACAAGCGCATACAGAGCAGCCTCCTTCTCATAAACGTCTCGTAACGGCTTAACTCGTGGAACAAACTCCGCGCGACGGCCTTGCAACCGCCCTAAGCGCTCAATATCGCCGCGTAGATAATTGATTAGAATCGTTTGCACTTCGTCGTCTAGATTATGTGCGGTTACAACTTTCGTAGCGCCCATTTCCTTCGCCTTTACATCTAATATCCGCCGTCTCAGGACGCCACAGAACGTGCACGGTGCCTGGTCGAACCCTTTCGCCACTATTTCGTCCAGTGTAAATCCAAACTCATGTGCGAAAGAATAAATAAAACAGTCGATTTCTAATTCCTTTGCCACCCTTTCCGCATTTCGTAGTGTTGCCGAACGAAATCCTTTTATGCCCTCATCCACGGCAATTGCAAAGAATTCTAAATCGTTTCGATCATGAAAAATCTTCTCCTTTAGCATATACAAAAGGGCTGAACTGTCCTTGCCCCCGCTTAATGCTACTGCAATTCTATCTCCATACTCTATCATCAACTGCTTCCGCATCGCCTTTTTCACTTTACGCTCTACAGCAGCAATAAAATGTGGTTCGCATAAGTGCAGTCCTGAATATTTTTGATATATTATCGCAGGGTTCGTGCATTTGCCTCTACTGCATCTCATGATCTTTTCCTAACCTCAAGTTTCAGTCATACAATCGCGACCTACACCCTTAACGTACACATAATAATATTTGTATCAGTTGTTATCAAACCCATTTTTCTGATCACCTTGTGACCTATTATATTCACTACTGGATATGACATAAAAGAATAGGTTTGTATGATTGTAAAATAGAAGCCAAAAGTATAATATATGTTCCGATTTCCATTGTATCTACAATGAAGAAAAGAACACCACCCGTTTATGTGCTTTCGATGTTCGCCCTTACCGGGATAACAGGTTCTTTGGTACGCTCAGAGGCAAACCCAGCCAAAGAAGTCATTACAACGACTGATGCGCCTAAGGCTATCGGCCCGTATAGTCAGGCTATAAGGGTGGGGAACATGCTCTTCTGTTCGGGCCAGATCCCGATCAATCCCGAGACAGGCGAGATAATTTATGATGGCACAATAGAAACGCAGACGCAGCAGGTGCTTGACAATCTCGGTGCCGTGCTCAAGGAAGCTGGTATGGACTACACAGACGTGGTCAATGTCACGGTATTCATAGCTGACATGGACAACTTCGACCGAATAAACAAG
>JAYEJE010000048.1:0-13597 GCA_034660415.1 Methanobacteriota archaeon
AGGAGACATGCTTTCTTAAGGACAACTACCCCTTTTTCATTTGTAGCGTATGTTACACAGTTTTCCTCCTTTGAGATAATTAGTACTTCACCTGGAGCGAGTTTTTCATAAATGGGCTCCGCCTTTTTGACCTCTTTTTCCTCAGTCATTCTTATCACCATTATTAACTATATTTTATTCTAATATAAAAATTTGCAAACTTATAAAGATTATGCATTGCACCTAACTTCGGTATATCCGACATTAACGTCGCATATGCGCCCAAATTGGTATTATATCGGAAACTTACGCCGTATATACCACCCTTTGGCTGACTGCTAATCTTCATATTTTTCAACCTCATTTTCAATATCCGAATTCTTCATTATTAAATCTACTCCACATTCTAAGTAAGAGGTGAGTAGCGAAACTGTGCCTTAGCGAGTGGACACTACAACGAACATCCTTATCAATACCCTCTTTTTGATAGCCGCTTCAAATATCCTTTGCACTGTTCTTTTTTAAGAAAATCCGTGTAATCGTGTGGTTATAATTTCCAGAATGACTATATTTCCACCGTTTCCGAACTTTTATGCCCCAACAGCACTCAAGCAGCGATAAACACACCCTCTTTATCAGTCTTCACTATCTCGACTTCAACTAAGCCCTTACCGGGCTTGCCCCACATTTTAGACTTCATTTCCTCCGGTTTTATACCCACGAGCTCCCCCCTTTTTTTAACGTATTCGGGCAATGAGAATCCCACAGATAGCACCACCATATCAAATTCTTCCTCTTCCTTTTCTCCTTCAACCACGTATTGCAACCTCAAATTCTTTGTCTCTTCCAGCTCTGTAACCTTAATGTCGTGTATTTTAATGGATTTGATATCGCCTGTATCCACATAGAGTTCATGTGCAAAGATACAAGAATCCACATCACGTTCCTTTGCGCTCTTTGCTTCTTGTACTAGGAATTCAAATGCGAGGGGTGAACATTCATCTTCATCCGCGTCTAAAACATGTATAAACGCTATTCCTCTTGGGATGTCACCGTCAAACGGCCTCATTATGAGGCCACCATAAGGTCCCGACTCGCTAAGCATACGTTCAAACTCAATCTGCGTAACCACGTTTGAATACATGTATTCCCCAGGGGGGACATTTTCCTCCATATCAGCCGCGAATATTAGCTTTTCCACTTTCAGCTCAGTTCTCTCCTCCGTCTGGTCGTATACTATTGCGTCCTGTGGACAGACCTCCGCACAGATGCCGCAACCAATACATTTCCGGCAGCTCAAACATCTATTCGCCTCTTCGACTGCCATCTTCGCATCGTAGCCCAGCTCTTCCTCTTCAAAATTCGTTATCCGCTCCTCTCCTGGAAGCTTGGGCATCTTCACCCGTTTTTGGAGCGCAATATCTTTGATCGGGAAATAATTTCTTAAAAGGTTGCTTTTTTCTCGGGCTTCGCGTTCCACCAAATCTATTTCTGATTCAACTTTGAAATCGGCTCTTAAAAGTTTCTCGCCGCTTAGATATTCATTTATACTCAATGCCGCTCGTTTACCCGCTGCTATCGCTTCTATCACCGTTTTCGCCCCCGTTGCTGCATCACCGCCTGCGAATATACCCGCCACGGTTGTTCTGCCGTCCTTGAACGTGCTAATCCGTCTTCCTCCTGGTGTATCAACGCCACAGCCCTCGAGGAACTTCAAATCAGATGCTTGTCCTATCGCTGGTATCACCGTGTCCACGTCCATCACAAATTCAGTGCCCTCTACGGGCACAGGTCTCCGCCTACCCGTATCATCCGGCGGTCCCAATTCCATACGAACACATTCTATCCCTTCTACTCTGCTTGAGCCCAGAATCTTCGTTGGATTCGCTAAGAATATAATCTTTATGCCTTCTTCCTCCAGTGATTCCAATTCCTCCTGCGACGCCGGCATCTCCGCTCTCGAGCGCCGATAAACGATAAACACTTTCGAGCCTAAACGTAATACAGATCTTGCTGCATCTATCGCAACATTCCCGCCACCCACAACCACAACGCTCTTACCTATCTTCACTTCGTCCCCAAGATTAAGATTAAGATTAAGGGCACGAAGGAAATCAATACCCGGTATAACACCAGCTAAATCTTCTCCCGGAATACCCAATTTACCACTCACATGCGCACCAACAGAAATAAAAGTTGTGTCGTAAGTTCTGCGAAGTTCTGCGAACATAGCCTTGTCAACTTCCACCTTCGTTTTGATTTCCACTCCCACGCCCCTAACAAATTCTATTTCGCGCTCCAGAGTCGCTCTGGGTAACCTATATTCAGGAATGCCCACAGCCATCATTCCACCAACCACCGAGAGCTTCTCAAATACCGTAACATCATATCCAAATGTTTTCAAATCGTACGCGGCACTCAGACCCGCAGGTCCGGCACCTATTATCGCTACCTTTTTACCTTTCGTAGCCGGAATATGCTCAAGCTTTATCTCCTCTCCGTAATTCTCATAGACATGATCCGCAACAAACCTTTTCAGTTTCGCAATTGAAATGGGCTCGTCTACTAAACCCCGTTTGCACAGGTCCTCACATGGATGCGTGCAAACTCTACCTAAAACACCGGGAAGAGGTACTTTCTCTCTTATTAGGTCATACGCTTCCTTGAATTTGCCGTCTGCAATAAATCCCGCATAGCCCCTAATGTCCAGGCTGACCGGGCAAGTAGCTTGACAGAACGGCGTTTCCCGCTCTATCGCATACGAGAGTGCATCCTCAGGTGTATATATTGCATTCCTGTTGATTAGCCATCCGTTGCACCGGTCTGGAGATGTAACCGGACACACCTTCCAACACTCGCCGCACGAATCACATTTTGTCTCATCAATTCTAATTGGTTTCCTTCGTATACTCACCTTGAAGCCGTGATCTTCCTCTTTCATTCTTTCGATCACTGAATTGGTAAATACGTGAATCTTATCATTCTCTTTTATCTGCTCTATAAGGGGCGATAAAATGTCGAAAGGATGTTTTCCCTCTACCAAATGGAGCTTAGAAAAAAAACCGCCGATATTCGGCGTCCTCAAAACAAAAAAGACTTCTTCTTCATTGGCACAGTCTAAAGCAGCCTTTAAGCCTGCGTAGCCTCCCCCTATAACCAAAACACTCATTCAACACCCTCCCTTGTATTTGCAATATACGTTGGTGTATTATCTCGTATCTCATGAATTTCTATCAGTTCATGCCTTTTCAAATCCAGAATGCGTCTGAACACCACGTTTGGCTCCAAATTCAGCTCCGATGCTATTTCTTTCACCGACATCGGCTTCTTTAACTTCAATAGTATCCTCTTCGATTCATAATCCTCCTGCACCATATCATCTAGCAATCTATCCATCTCATGCATCGTAAAAACTTCTCCGTACTTGTTACCCTCTTCCAGCAGTTCCCGCTCTTTTGTTGCCAATATCCTCAACTTATAATCAGCAGCAGCTATACATGCCGCTTCCAGCTCCTCGTTTTCACATTTAAGAGGGCCTAACTCTTTTATCTCTTCCGTAAACACCCTAATAACCTCTGCAAATCGTTCGCCCTCACTTGCACTTATCCATTCCAATCTTAACCTTTCCGGTTCAACTCCCGCCGCCTTTAACAATCTCTTCGCCATCTCGATCTTCTTCTCTGCATAATAATTCCCTTCCAGGTAATGGCAATCCCCAAGATGGCAACCACCTATAAACACGCCATCCGCACCGTATAGGAACGTATCCAGGATAAGATCCGGGTCAACTCTTCCACTACACATCACTCTTATTATCCTTATATTCGGTGGATATTGAAAGCGAGAGACACCAGCCAAATCCGCACCCGCATAACAGCACCAATTGCACATAAAACCGATTAATTTCACCTCGTCCATTAGAATACCACCTCCTCCGTCGCCAAAGCAGCTCTTTCCTGTGCTATCAATTGCTCATCTGTGAATTGGTGCATTTTAACCGCTTTCTTTATGCAGCTCGACCCGCAGGTGCCACAACCATGGCATTTTACACTGGTAACTCTTGCTCTTCTTCCTTCTTCCGTATCTACCACTTCTATTGCACCATAAGGGCATACCGATTCACATATACCACAACCGCAGCAGAGAGTTTCGTCCACTTCCGCGGTTATCGGCTCCACCTCTACATACTCTTTGCATAAGATGCTACAAGCTCGCGAAGCCGTTGCCGATGCCTGCGCTACAGTATCTGGTATATCTTTCGGCGATTGACAACATCCAGCAATGAAAATACCATTAGTAAGTGTATCCACAGGACGGAGTTTGGGATGCGCCTCCAGGAAGAATTTATCGCCGCTTTGCGTTATCTTCAACTTCCTTGCGGTCTCGCGAACATCTTCTTTTGGGACGATCCCGGTTGCAAGCACAACAAGGTCTGCTTCCTTCTCTATCGGTACACCGTCACTTACCGTCTTCACTCTCAACTGCCCATTCCCATCCTTATCTACTTTTAGCTCGTCCGTTAACTCCCGTCTTATGTAATTCACGCCCTCTTCTTTCACTCGCCAGTAGAATTCCTCAAAGCCTTTACCAAAAGCTCTTACGTCCGTATAAAACACAGTCGCATTCGCATCCGAAATATGCTCCCGCACCAAATGCGCCTGCTTCGCTATATACATGCAGCATACTCGCGAGCAATATTCATTCCCCTCCCTTTCTCCTCTCTCCCTTTGCCCTTTGCCACCCTCTCTCGACCCCACGCAGCTTATAAACACCACCTCTTTTGGCGTCTTCCCATTTATCTCTATATGACCCGTTGTCGGACCGGAAGCGTTACAAAGCCGCTCGAATTCCATGCTTGTTATTACTTCGTCATATTCATAGCCGTAATTGGGCTCCAAAGAAGGGTCGAATAAATCATAGCCCGTTGCTGCTATTATCGCACCTACCTCTAGCTCCACCAATTCTTCTTCCATCTCGTGAAATATCGCATCTGCCTCGCACACCGTCTCACAAAGCCTGCAATCTGCACAGATACCGCACTTCATGCATCTCTTTGCCTCTTCGATCGCATCAGCCTCGGCAAATCCAAGTTCAACTACTTCAAAGCTATCCTTTCTTCTTTCAGCAGGAAGTTTCGCGACTTTCCGCCGTTCGTTCTTCTCCAATTCCGGTAGACGCGCCTTTAGGTCTTCTAGCTCTATCCTTTTCTTTTCCTTACTATCTAATTCTGGCAATGGCTCACCACGCAGATAGCGGTCAATTGCCTCTGCTGCATGCTTACCGCCCGCAATCGCATCTATCACCGTTGCAGGTCCTGTTACAGCGTCACCCGCAGCAAATACGCATTCTATGTTTGTTCTACCATGCCCATCCACCTTAATCCAGTTGCCATCTATCTCTATACCACTACCTTCAAGGAATCCTAGCCCCGATTGCTGGCCTACCGCCAGTATCACAGTATCCTCATCCAGTATGAATTCCGAACCCTCTACAGGTACGGGTCTCCGCCTACCTGACTCGTCCGGTTCGCCCAATTCCATCCTTACGCATTCCATGCCCTGCACAATATCATCGCCAATAATTCTGCTTGGATTTGTCAAATATGTGATTTTCACGCCCTCCGCCTCGGCATCTTCTATCTCTTCGTCCCTTGCTGGCATCTCCTCTCTCGACCGTCTATACACTATGGTTACGTCAGAGCCCAATCGCAAAGCACATCTCGCTGCGTCTATCGCTACGTCTCCACCGCCTACCACCGCCACATTCTTGCCCAGCTCCACAGTATTACCAAGATTCAGCTCACGTAGGAAATCAACACCATGAACTACCCCTTTCAGGCCCTCACCTTCGATACCAAGCGCTCTGCTCTTATCTGCACCGATGGAGACGAGGATAGCATTGTAATCGCTATTAAGTTTTTCAAAACCGTCTTTGTCTATCTCCACCCCGGTTTCTATTTCTATTCTCCCACCTTCTCGTTTGATGTACTCAACTTCCTTCTTCAAAATATCGCGTGGTAACCGATATTCGGGTATTCCGACAGCGAGCATACCACCCGGAACCGGCAACTTCTCTACTATTCGCACCTGATACCCGCTCTTCGCGAGATAAAATGCTGCTGTTAGACCCGCCGGACCAGAGCCAATAATCGCTATCTTCTCCGCTCGCTCCTCATTAGTTGCATCTTCTGTTTCATTATCCTCTTCAGTTTCATCATCATAATCTATGTTATCTGCCGCGAATCGTTTCAACGCCGCAATTGCAATCGGATCGTCAATTTCTCTCCGGTTGCATTCTTCCTCGCATGGGTGTGGACATACATATCCACAGATCGCAGGTAATGGATTCACCTCCCGAATCAAATCAATTGCTTCTCTGTATCTACCCTGTGCGATTAACGCAACATAGCCCTGCACATTCACATTCGCCGGGCAGCCTAATCTACATGGCGGTACACCCTCCATCTTGTCAATTGTGTATACCATCGGGATAGCTTGCGGAAATGGTATGTATACCGCACCTCTTTTTGATAATCCCAAATCGAAATCATTGGGCACAATATCTTTTATCGGGCATACATTTGCACATTCGCCGCAGCCCGTGCATTTATCCTCGTCCACATAGCGCGGGGTCTTCTTTACCTTCACCTTGAAGTTCCCCACATAACCCTCTACGCTATCCACCGCAGCATACGTAATCAGCTTGATCTTATCATGACGTGCTACATCTACCATCTTCGGTGTGAGCACGCAAGCAGAGCAATCCAGAGTAGGAAAAGTCTTATCAAGTTGTGCCATGTGCCCACCCACAGAGGGCTCCTTCTCTACCAAATAGACCTGGAAACCGGCATCTGCAATATCAAGTGCACATTGTATCCCGGCTATACCGCCACCTATTATCAGTGCAGATGGTGTCACACCCACACGCATCGGCTCCAAAGATTCTAACAAGGATGCCTTGGCAACCGCACTTGCAACCAGCTCTTTCGCTTTCTCTGTTCCCTTTTCTCTATCTGAATGGACCCAACTGCACTGTTCTCGTATATTTGCCATTTCTAGGCAATACGCATTCAAGCCTGCTTCCTCACATGCACTTCTGAATGTAACTTCGTGCATGCGGGGCGAACAAGAAGCAACGACAACTCGATCTAACTTCGCATCTTGAATGTCTTTTTTTATCAGCTCCTGACCCGGATCTGAGCACATATACACGTAAGCGCGTGATACCGCAACGTCAGGTAGAGTCTCTGCAAACTTCGCTACCTCTTCCACATCCACCGTTGCGGCTATGTTCGTTCCGCAATGACAAATATATACACCTATTTTCATCGTCTTAACTTCTCTTTTGGCTCTTCTATACATTGAACAATAATAGATTATACCTTCTGGAGACATATCGCCTCTATCTGTGCATATATCTGCTCATCCTTGAAATGCCGCATTGTAATTGCTCCGGAAGGACATGCAGACCTGCAAGAACCACAGCCTTTGCATACCACCTCGTTCACATGCATCACACCCGCTTCGAGAGAGAGCGCATCAAACGGGCAGACTGCTTCACAGGATCCACAGCCCACGCAAAGACCCTCATTCACGAAGGCTACTATCGGCTCTACCTCTACTTCACCCTGCATCAGCGGTATCGAAGCTCTTATTGCCGCACCAACCGCCTGTGCAACACTATCGGGAATATCCTTTGGTGACTGGCAACATCCCGCGATGAAAATACCATCAGTGAAAGTATCCAAAGGGCGGAGCTTGGGATGCGCTTCTAAGTAGAATCCATCCCCACTTTTCGTGATCTTCAATATCTTAGCGAGTTCATCTGCGTCCTTTCTTGGCACGAGGGCATTAGCTAGGACAACCAGATCCGCTTCCAGTTCTATCTTCTCGCCTTTACTTATCGTTCTTACTACCACTTTATCATCATCTTCGCTCCTTTTTATCACTTCCACTTCGTCTTCGAGTTCCTTTCTTATGTATTCTGCCCCCTCCGCTACCACACGATTATAAAACTCTTCAAATCCTTTTCCATACGCCCTCATATCATTGTATAATATCCTAACCCTAGCATCCGGAATTTTTTCTCTTACCAGATGTGCCTGTTTCGCTATATACATGCAGCACACCCGTGAGCAATATTCATTCCTTGCTCCTTCTCCATTCTCCCCTCTCCACTCTCTCGAACCCACACAAGAGATGAAGACCACTTCTTTTGGCTCTTTACCGTTTATTATAATCCGCCCTCCAGTAGGGCCCGAAGCAACAGAAAGCCGTTCAAATTCTAATCCTGTTAGAACCTCAGCGTATTTGTAGCCATACTCTGGTCTTTCGGTGGGATCGAGCATTTCGTATCCGGTTGCAACCACAATCGTCCCCACTTCCACTTCTAGCTCTTCCCCTTTCCGATCAAAATCAATCGCGTTAGCAGAACATGCTTCTATACACGCCGGTGATTTACCACACTTCCCTTTCGTTATGTAGATACAGCGATCGGGATCTACGGTATATACCAGAGGAACCGCTTGAGGGAAAGGCACATATATCGCAGCCCTTTTCGCCAGCCCGGTATCAAACTCATTGGGGACTCTTCCACGGAGCAGGCACGCATTTGCGCATTCTCCACAACCTGTGCATTTATCCTGATCCACATAGCGGGGTTTCTTCCTTATCTTCACCTTATAGTTCCCGATGTAGCCATTAACTTCTTTCACCTCCGAGTAAGAGAGCAACTGGATATTCTTGTGCCTTGCCACTTCCACCATCTTCGGCGTGAGTATGCAGGCAGAGCAATCTAAGGTGGGGAACGTTTTGTCAAGTTGAGCCATATGCCCGCCGATCGAAGGCTCTTTCTCCACTAAATACGTCTCAAATCCCTTGTCCGCGATCTCTAATGCAGTATAGATTCCTGCTACCCCTCCGCCTATCACTAGCGCCCTTGGTATCACTCCTACTTTCTTCCGCTCTAAAGGTTCTAACAACGCCGCCTTAGCGACAGCCGAAGCAACTAAATCCTTCGCCTTCTCCGTTGCTCCTTTATGGTGTACCCAGGCGCACTGCTCTCTTATATTCGCCATCTCGAAACAATATGGATTCAAGCCCGCATCGGCACATGCATTTCTAAATGTGGGCTCGTGCATCCTCGGTGAGCAAGAGGCAACAACAACCCTGTTCAACCCAAGATCCTTTATATCGCTTTTTATCAACTCTTGACCCGGATCTGAGCACATATACTGGTAATCTCTTGCAATAACTACGCTGGGTAAACCTTCTGCAAACTCCGCTACCGCTTTAACATCTACCGCCGCCGCTATGTTTACGCCACAATGGCAGATATAAACGCCCGTGCGAATAGTTTCCATCCCATTTTATATTCCAACCGTAAAATATAAAAGATGTTCCTTTTCACTTTACCAAATATGCCCAATTTACCCAGATAATCATATCAGTAATCATCCCATACCTCACACCATGTAACATGCAGGTAAACACCTTCTTTCTTGAGGACCGCCCCACCATCCCGGTATTTCATTCCAAACTGCTATACTGCCATCACAATTAACAAAGTTTTTATGAACTACCTTCTTTACTTTTCCAATCCATATTTCAATCGTCACGCCTTCAATCATTCAATCAACAGTAACCCGAAGAAAGTTATCCGATCCTTTGGTGAGGTGCGCACACCTATTTCATATCCTACCGCCCTCACGGTCTTAAACACGTCAATACCACATGCCTCCATAGACGGTCTTGCTTTATCCTGATGCTCACAGAATCGCTTAGATGCCTGATCTAAAGTGAAATTCTCTCTCTCAGGCAGACAATCACGGCAGAAAGAGCAAGGTAGTGCAGCCATTGCAAATGCTTTGTAATAGCCCGCGAGAAAAGCATGCCGTTCTAATTCAAACATCGTACTGTGCATCGTTAATATCGCATCCCAGAGGTAGTGATGGATATGCGCATGCGGCACCCTCAAATTCGGCTGCACATCGTTAAAACGCACGATTAGCGCTTGTTCATAGCATCTTAATAACTTTCTCGTCTCTTCGGGTCTTGGTGTATAAGGCGGACATGTCAGATGTTTCCCGTATGCTCTACATCCATATTCACATTTCCAACGCACCCACTCGGCTACTTCTATCTCTTTGGCAGGAATAAGTCTGAAATCATCGTGTATCTCTTCTAATTCCCGCAGTAAGGTATCTAAGTCCATTTATTCCAGCCGCTCTAATAGCTCATTAATTTTTAATTCGTATGCCACGATATATTTTGATGCCTCTTGTGCTAGGCGAAGCCTTGTACCACGAGCTATTTGCCCAGATACACGAAGCTCTTCTATTATTCCGTTGTATCTCGCTGGATTTACGATTACCGCAGCGTGTTCAAAATTCTTTATTCCTGAACGGAGCATTGCAACACCGCCAAGGTCCATATTATCCAGTGTGTTTTCGCTTGATATGTCAAGCGGTATGAGATTTACGGTAACAATTTCTATCGCACCCGTTGCGATTGCGGCATGAATTGTTGGATGCAGGGTCTTCAACTTCCCGCCTAGCATCTCTTGCACACCTGTGAACGCGGACACTTTGGTCACCGGAATCCCGTTATCCTGAATCCGCCTCGCGGTGCCTTCTGTTGCGATTACTTCTAGCCCTAGTTCATTCAAGGCTCTTGCGAATTCTACTACAATATCCTTATTGTATACGCTTATCAGAGCTTTCATCTTCTGTTCATTAATTTAGATACACCACATTCATAAAAAAACCTTTTAAACTTTCAAAAAGTTTTAAAAGCTTTACTATCGATGCCACTTTCAAGGTTGTCGCGTTTACTTTTGCAGTAGCGATTGATGATAACGTGCCATCCCAAACTTCAGTAGTTTTGCTATTGCCCCTGACTCAGAATCCAGATTTTGAGTTTTACGTTCCACTTTCAACCGTTGCATAATGTCCTGCTTTATTATCGCCCGCTTCGCCTTCTAAATGCAGTTCCGCATCGCCGGTTGCGGATACACTTTGATCTGCATAAAGCGTATTAGCAGTTGCGGCAGTATAAGTACTCTCTTTCACTGTAACGCTGTTATCAACATCATAGTTCTCACTTTTATGAGCATATATGAAACTTACAGTCACGTATAATGCATGTTATTAACAAATAATTGAAAGCCACCTTTAATTATTGTTTTTCTTGTGAAAATCTGTGTAATCTTGTGGTTTAAAAAAGCACACCCGAGTTTATGCTTATTGATCGCCCCAAGGACAAGGTAACCACTCCTCTGGTTCCTTATCTTTAGGTTCTTCCACAAACGCAGCCATCTTAATCGCAGTAATAATAGAGTAATTACCGAAGTAGCTCTCGGATCCCCTTATGGAGATTTTATCGTTCTCCTCATGTTTGTAATCAAAATGCGAGAATTTATCAGAAGTAGCTTTTAGAATGTAATCAGTGCCCGTGACGAAGCCTTGGATCTCTGTTACCTTTTCAGGTGTTATCTCTGCACTAGCAACTGTCTTTATTAAGGTCGTATTGCACCTACTTGCCTTCTCCAACTTCGTTGCTCTAAATCGGGAGCAAATGATGTCGTTGTTATTGCTATATGTCTCCCAGGATGATATCCCTTTTCCGTTGTAGCTCAGCTCTATCTCGTCTATCAAAGAGGTGGGCCAAGCTTCTGTTATGTTCATCGTTGCATTATCTTCCTGGACTGTGGCGGTTATATTTACATGATCTGTCGTCGACTTCAGGTCCAATATCTCACTTATTGTAACTTCGCCTGGCTGCGTGCTGATCAAATCCTTCTTACACACACCTGCAAGGTCTATACCATGCTTCAGAATCATTGTTCCGTTTCCGCTTACCGTACCCGACATATCGAAAGATACCGGCAGATTTGTGCGGTCTATCGTCCATGTGGTGTTACCGGTGGTAACGCTCACCTCGTAATGTTCCACCGCCGATACATGAGATAATAATACGGCTATGATGATGATTGCCATCGCTATGCCAGTTCCTGATATTTTCATTTCAATTATCGTAAAAGTTTATAAATAGGCAACCGGAGTTTTTTCCCGTTTGTGTCCTGCCTTCTTAATCATGTCCTTCACCCTCTCGACCTTATCCCGATCGCAACCTGCGAAATCATTTGACTCTATCGCCTTCAATATCCCATCAAGTACCTCGTAAGACATTCCGATCTCCGTTTCATCCGTCTGCCCCGCCCAGAGCCCAGCAGAAGGTGGCATCTCTATTATCGCTTTTGGAATGTCCAGCAGCTCCGCCAGAGCTCGCACCTCGGTCTTCAGAAGATCGCCCAATGGGAGTAGATCCACACCACCATCGCCGTATTTGGTGAAATAGCCAATCATGAGTTCGCTTTTGTTCCCGGTACCGACAACCAGATAATTCAGCTTGTTTGCGAAATAGTAAAGCACAAGCATTCTCAGACGCGGCTTAAGGTTCGCCGTTGCTATATCCTTATCGTATGTCTTAGATCCTAGCGTTTCAAGGACCGTGAGGAAGACCGGTGAGAGGTCAACCTTCCTTGTTTCTATATCAAACTTTTCCGCTACCTGCTTCACGTGCGCTATATCCTCAGGATCACTAAAACAGGGCATTATCAGTCCAAGTGTGCTTGTAGGAAATGCATTCTTGCATAATACCGCAGTTACAGAAGAATCCAACCCACCGCTCATACCTAAGATAACACCCTCAGCAGATGCTTCTTCTACCTTCTTCCTTATCCATCCGCTTAGCACTTCTGCCACATTATCCATATTCTTACCTTATAAGGGAACCCCCAGTAAATAGTTTACTAATACTGTTGATAAATATCATACAAAGACACGGATTTCACTGATTTACACAGACGCTACTAAAAATCAAAAATGATAGCTACGGAGACCACAGAGGGAAAATAACTAACTCGCTGCTCTCGATGTCGGTACTCGGTGGCAGAAAAATTATACCGCAAATTAAAAAATATACAATAAGCAATCAATTTTTATATTACACTACTTCAAATCAGTGTTAATCTGCGTTAATCTGTGTCTTATTGATGACTGTTTTTGGTAAATTTATATCAAGAAGTTCCCTAATGTCGTCATCATTCATGTGCGATTCAAGATTTCATACACCTTATTCATATCGCTATTTATCCGCATGACGTCTGCTAATTTATTATATTCTATATCCCAATCAATCCCAGCACTTTTGTCTCCCTTCTTGTACATAGCTAATCCTTTCTTCTTTCTTATGTAGTCCAAAAAAGCTTGTCTGAAGCCATCGTTGTCAAATATACCATGTATATACGTCCCTATGACGTTACCAGAAACAACACCACCAACATCATCCATAACCTTCTCCCCAGAGCGTTCAACAATCGTAAAGGCATTTTTTATTGCACTATCAGAGAAATGAGTCCGCCCCATATGTATTTCATAGCCCTCTATCGCCCCTTTGTAGAACTCCAAATCCGCTATCGCACGCACTTGATTCGTCATTTTCTGTGCATGGCTTTCAAATATCGTTGTAGCCGGCAGCAGGTTAAGGCCTTCTATCTCACGGAGTTTGGATTCCACACCTTTGGGGTCTATCAGGGTAGTACAGAGCATCTGATAACC
>JAYEJE010000049.1:0-13555 GCA_034660415.1 Methanobacteriota archaeon
GGACGTATTAATCAATCATCCCTCAAAAATTTGTGTAGTAGCATTAAAGCGGTATGGTCCCAAATTTTATCTTCTTTTAGCAAGGGTTTAAGTATATACCAACTATAGTACTAATTAAAGTCAATTAGGGGACAGCCTCTTAAGTACAGCGCATGGCACAAATAAGATCATCATAGGAGTATATAAGCTTTTCGGATATTTCTTTTAATGGCGTGGACGTAGCTGTTGGCGTGTTGGTCAGTGTCGGTGTATGAGTCGGCGTGGGCTCGGGTGTAACAAATTCCACCTTCAGGGTGTACTCGCCGGTGCCTTCGTAGCGATACACCCTCAGATAGTGCTGGCCCAATGAGGGGTTCTCAAGCTCACAGAGAGCCCAATAGATGTCGCTACCAATATCCTCCGGCGATTCCCCTTGCCGGAGTAAGAGGCCGAACTCGGCACCAGAGGGTTCCTCTACTAGCTCCACCCTCAGCAGCGCCAGTTCGGTTTCCACATTTAGCTCGTACAGGTCACTCAACTCGTTAGCCGAAATGGGTCCGGACTGCTCCCCGCTTCCAATGGAGATGGGGTCAACGAAATCTACCCTCAGGGTGTAGTCGCCGGTCCCTTCTCCATAGCGATTCACCATCAGATAGTACCAGCCCGATTGGGGGTTAGCCAGCTCACAGATCTCATCCGCATCATCTTGATTCGAAGACACACAGTCGAAGCCACCTGCAGTCGCCTCAGGCGGGGTCCCCTGCCGGACAAGAAGATCGAAATCGGCACCAGGGGGTACGTCCAGCCATGCCCTCAGCAGCAGCTGCCCCGGGCGTACCAGTACCCGGTACAGGTCATAGGCAGGCGGCTCGTGAGCGGGAAAGCTTTCGTAGTAGTCAACCCCCCAGTCAACCTCCTCAACGAAATCCACCTTCAGGGTGTAGTTGCCGCAGATGTCACCGACCCGGTCTACCATCAAATAGTAAACGCCCTCTGTGGGATCCTCAATCTTGCACATCTCATCGTTTTCACCGCCGAGCGCAGACCTACAGTCGTAATGAGCCGTTGTAGGCTTTTGCCCCTGCCGGACATAGAGATCTAGATTGGCCGGGTGGGGTATGTCCTCCAGCCGCACGATCAACTCATCCAGATCAGGCGGCACCTGTAGCTGGTACATGTCACTCGGCTCGCATATATATCCCGTGGTAACCCCTCTTTCAATGGTTGTGGCTGTGAAAACCGTCAGGGTGTAGTCGCCGGTGCCGGCGTAGGGATACACCATCAGATAATAGCGCTCACCCGGTGTAGGGTCAGAAACCTCACAGATCCTCTCGCTGAGGATCTCTCCCTGCGGGTTACTGATATAGTGCCCCGCAACGTCGTAGTAATGCGGCGGCCCGGGCAGTTCCCCTTGCCAGAGATAACAATCGAGATGGACATTGGATTGCTCATCAGGGGGTATCATCCCCTCTCCATCCAGCTTCACCCCCAGTGTCTCCGCCCCCTCTGGCACCTGTAGCCAGTACAGGTCATATAGCTCGCCATCGTCAATGCTTCCGTAGTACAATCCGCAGCTTCGGATGAGCATTATCGGGAGCGTCCCCTCTTGGTATTCCTGTAAATCACTGAACCCATCATTGTCATAATCACCGGCTCCATCCCGGGACATGTTGCCGAAATAGTGATTCTCCCACCGGTCGGCCATGCCGTCGCTGTCCCCGTCAAGCGTGTCTTCCAGTTCGTAGACGTTCCCTTTCGAGTGCACTACGATATGATAAAGGTGAAGGATCGTATCCTGTGGTTCAAATTCAATTTGACGCAGTAACACCCCTTGTTCTTCTTCCGGGATGTAAATGATGAGTAAATCTATGCGGTGGAAGTTCCCCGCTCCGTCGTCCCATATCACTGCAGGCTCAGCATGAGTGCCTTCCGGCGGCGGATATGGTAATCCCCCCCCTATCCCTCCTTCCCCCTCGCCCCACCAGTCGTCACTAGCTCCCGCCATGAAGTAGCGAACATTGGTGTTTTCCTGAATTGGAATGGTCATCGCCGAATTGTCAGAAAAACGCAGGGTTAAACTACCCTGAGGATCTTGTCTGGCACTACTCCAGAGAATATATACCTTATCCGGAAAGGGTACATATGCACTAATCAAGTCATCATCCTGAATGCGATGTGCCCAATCATAGAGCGAATGGATAGGACCACCTTCCAGGACACCCTCTGTGTCACAGGTCTCCGGGTGAACTGCGCAGTCGTACCACCACAAGCCGCTAGGGAGAATATACTTGTCTTGGGGCAACCGTTCCGGAAGTGGCAACGTGTAGAAGTCCTTCTTTGCAGCCCTAATGCTTTGCAGTTGCTGCTGAATAAACTGTAGTTCGTTTATTTCATCAACCGCGGAGTAAATATTGGTCCTCACTGTGTTTTCCCACCCCGTAGGTAGTTCCCACGACACATAGCCCTCGTAGTCAAGGGCATGAGCAATGCCGGTCGTTCCCTCATCTAAGACATACTTATAGAAGAACTCCTTCACCGGCCGTCCTGTTTCCTCATCCACCTTGATCTTGAAATGATTGTGCAGCTTGCTCTTGATTGCGCTGAATTCCGTCTCATCCTCATCATGACTGGAATCATAACTCCGATAGTAATCCCTCGCCTCTTCCAATCTATCCTGGTACATAGCCTCGTAATATGATAGATATCCCGTGACCCCGCCACCCAGTTCATGGAAGACGGCTTGGACGATGTCATCGCTCTTCCAGATATCATTGGGGTCGGGATCAAAGTGATCAATGGGCTGGTAGTAAGGCCATCTTCTTAAGGCTTCATAGTCATCTTGGTAGTCGTCGTTGCTGTCCCACCATCGTGAATAGCCAACTGGGTCGATAGGAAGGTCTAGCCACCTATCTGTACCCCCGTCTCTCGATTCCTCTTTCACCGATAATTCGCCATCCCAGTCTTCTTCCCAACTCGTAATCTCGATTAGCCCCTGGTCGTTCACTAAAACGTGACGACCTGTGGTGCCATTCGCCGGTATGGCGTGGAGTTCCAGGCTGGGATCTTGATCATAGTAGAGTGGGACCGTCTCCATACCCCACAGATGGGCTTTTATGGTCTTTTGACCGTCCGTGGTCCAGGGCAACCTTAATAGCGTCTTCGATAGCTTCTCGAGCAGAGCCAGCAGCGTCTTTTAGGTCCTCCGCCTTCTCTTCCCTTAAGTTGTAGTAAGCCATTTGGATATCAAGATAGGTCCTCAGGTTTTGAGCAAAGAGAGTAGGTTCGTAAGCCAAGCGTTCCTTGAGAGTGGCACAGGCATTATAGTGCTCGCGGGCCTGAGCTATCTCGGCATCGAAATAATCAGCATCCTCCAGTGTCGTGATTGTATCTAACTGGTACAGAAGATCGGTTAATGCTATTCCCAAATTCCGCTGTAGTTTTGCCTTCGACCAAATGGCAGTCCACCTGCTTGTGATTCGGTCACCCAAGTACTCGATGCCTGCTCCGAGAACACCCAATCCTACCGCTATCGGTGCGGTTACTCCTGCCACACTAGCCACGGATGCCGCTAGCATCAATGTTTCAGCCCATAGTTTATAGTCCAGGACAATATCCAGGACAATATCTCCAGAAGGATCCTCTATAAACTTACAGACCTGCTCTCCGTGCTCGTCATAGAACTCCTCTCCCAGCTTTATGCTGTCAATGACTAACATAAATCCGTCATTCACATTTGTCACTGTCTTGAGGCAGCCCTTAATCGTTCCCACTCTCGGTAAGTCGGGCACGACCTTATATTCCGCAAGCTTCATATAGCCGTTGGTAAAGAGACTCGCCAGTGCCACCATTCCCGAATACAAACCCCAACCTTCCTGCACCGTCAAGTTAAGAGACGCTATTTCTCCGAGAGTATCTTTGACTTCCAGACCGATCTTGAACTTGGGGTGTCTCTGGTACAAGTTCGTAACAGTCGAAACTAGCTTGATAGAGCCATACGCAGGGCCAAAAATCTCTTGCGCAGCGGGTTCCACGACAGTCAGCAACGTGGGCTCTTTGGACCCAGGAGTGATTAGCATTATCTCACCTTTGACCGGTACAATCTCACTTGTCGTCACGGTGTCATTGCTCGCGGGAGACAGAACGAACCACAATTCCGGAGGCTCAGATTCCTGCGCGGTGGAGGCACTATCTAGAGCAGACATTTCCCTAAGGTATTCCACCGTGCCGGGAAGAATTGCCTTCATTGCTTCTGCAATTCCATCGCTATCGCTCAGCGTGGAAAGGTGTTGGTGAAATCCCTCCAACCAGGTGATAAACGCCTGGGAATCTGTGAGATCGCAGGGAAGAATGACATCATACCCATAGGCGGCAGCCAGCGTCTGCAGGAGCTGGCGGGCAAGCCTTGTGTCCTCCGAACACATGAGAAACAAGATATTCAGCAAATTGGCATCGCCACAGGTGAACGGAGCCCCCCAAGGTTCTTCGTATGTCCCCTCCTCGTAGATGTACAGGTGATCGCCCACGCCCAGATAGAGGCGATCGTTAAGTCCAACGGCTATGGGATTATGGGCCTTGGGACCGATTTGGCCCAGGTCCACAATGCCCGCATCGGCGTTGGCCAGGTCAAACATCACCAGGTGGCCGTTGGGTCTCGTGGTGGCATACACCTTGTGGTCGGAGCCCAGGGCCAAGAAGTCCACGCTGCTCTCGCCCGCTACCGCGCCCAAATCCGCAGGCGGCGTATCCGGGTTGTCCGGGGCAAAGCGCCACAGGTGTCCTTCGTCGGTCGTGGTGCTGGCGCCACCATACACATAACCGTCCGGTGCCTGAACAATGTTGTACGAGGTCCAACGTGCATTAGGCACCAGCGGCCCGAACGAAGTCGTCTCCTGCGTCGTCAAGTTGTAGCGATACATGCTGGCTGTGCCTCCATGTCCGCTCTGACTGCTGGTGAGGAAGATGCAGTCCCCACTGGCATCGAACGCAAGCCCAAACAGGGCTCGCTCGCCGCTGGCTACCTGACCGAGATCGTCTATCGCCCCACTATCCGGGTCGTAGGTGAACAGGTGACCATTGAACGCAGTGGTGCCGTAGATCTTGCCTCCAGAACCTTCTCGCAGTTGATTGATGTAGTTGCCGCCAGCCACGTTGTTCCCTACGGTCTCTATAGTATCAGTATTTGGATCGTACTTGACCAGACGGCCGCTATCACTGGTACCGATGTAGAGATTGCCGTTACTGTGCACTGTTATGGCGCTCACGTAGATGTCGGGGCTGTCGGGGGGAACCTGACCCAGGTCGGTGAATCATACGTCCGGCTCATAGCTGAACAGGTGGGCATTCCTGTCGCAACCGGCGTGAGTGCCGCCCTACACCTTGCCACCGGGTCCCTGGATCAGCGCGTGGGACACGACGCCGTCCACGGTGGTTGACCACTGACCTAGGTCAACAAAGCCAACAAGGCTGGGATCAGCCTCGGGTAGCACCGGTGGAGTACCTGATGATGGATCACTCAAAACTGCATCAGTATTCGTAACCGTGACACTTGAACTTACATCCGCACCCATAGCACCTGTAAAAATCGAACAAAGCAACAGCGCAATGAAGATGAAAGATTCCAATTCCGTTTTTGGATTGGTCTTCTTTATCTTCCCCATCTTCTTATACCCTCCGCTGATATTTCATCTGAGTTTTGATGGTAACACCAAAAAATTGAGTTCAAACATATATAAATAAGATTAAGGAGCAAGAACATATGTAAAACACATAAAACTATTCCCATCATAACATTTCTTTAAAATAAAAAGAAAGTAAAAACCTTTCGGTCAAGATTTCAAATAAGCTCTGAATGTTTTGATTTTCATAGGGTTGCAGGTAAAATCAATATGGTTCGATGTATTCAGTGGACGAATTATATCGCCCAGAAGGTTTGTCTCCTCGACTTTCGTTACCGCTTCGGTACATAACTCTTCTCTTGAGGTAGCTGTCCGGAGTGGAAATCAGTAATGACATAAAAGATTAGGGGGTTATTTAATTCCCAGCCTCTTCGATATGTAAAAGCTTTTCGCCATGAACCGGAAGGGGGGTAAAGCGAATATTCGAATGTATGTTTTCCTTTTTCACATGCGTCAGGACATTCGATATCCGGCCCTGCTTTAGAATATAGTTTCACTTCACGTGAAATATAATTAGATTCGGTAAACTTACTTTCTGCTATTAATCTGGTCATTACAGGTCCTTTGTACATTTTTATGGTACAGGGATAATCTTCCGTGGTACCCAATACTGGCCCTAAACAATATTCATACTCATCACCATTATCCACCTGGCAAATCAACTGGTTACCGCATCTACCGGCTCCGATAATCTCTCGTTCATCATTATCCTTGTCAATTAAGCTGATGATATTTCCGTGGGTAAGCTGCCGGAGGTAAGAAACCTCCTCCGGGTATTGGCGCATAAAAGCCTGTAAAAGTGGTACCTGATCCAGAATGAATTTAAACTGTGGGTCACTCCGGGCTTTATCACAGAACTGCTTAACTAAACTTGCCCCTCGTTTTTCTTCTTCCTCTTCTGTATGTATCCAGGCGACATCGTAATGAAAATGTGGAACAAGGTACATGTGGGCTATCGTGTTATCCGTGTCCTTTTTCATTGTGTATAATACAAATTGTGACTTCCTGCTATTTAAGACACTGATTTACACGGATTTTTTCTTTCCTTTGTTGGATTAATTGGTAGGGCTATTTTTAATCAAAAAGAGTGTTTCAATCCATGCTGAGCTTTCTTATGCCTTTGCGTTCTCCGCGTGCTCTGCGGTAAAATTCGGGGATATAGAGAACATCGCCGAAAGTTTTATATACCCACAAAAAATATTTTAACGGTGGTAAAAAGTGAATGGAGAGGTGAAAAGCAAAAATGAATGATGAGGAAAATGGAGGGGAAGCAATTATTAAGACATTGATTAAGCACAAAATAACGCATACATTTGGTTTCCCTGGTGCAGCTATTGTTGCTGTATATGATGCTCTGTTGGAGCATCCGGAAGAAATAAGAAACATTCTTGTTAGGCATGAGCAAGGAGCAGCTCATGCTGCAGATGGTTTCGCAAGAGCAACAGGAAATCCAGGGGTTTGTATTGTCACCTCTGGTCCTGGTGCCAGTAATTTAGTAACTGGTATGTCAACCGCTTTCATGGATTCATCTCCCGTCATAGCTATGGCAGGACAAGTTGCATTTAAATTAATTGGGCACGAAGCATTTCAAGAAACTGATATGGTAGATATAGCATTACATACCTGCAAGAAAGATTTTCAGATCAGAGATGCGAACGAAATATTTCCTGTATTCAATGAAGCATTTAGATTCGCCACAGATGGGAGGCCAGGTCCTGTTTATATTGACCTGACAAAGGATGCACAGGAAGGGAAAAGTACTAAAACATTTCCCAAAAAAGTTCAGAGGTCTGAACCAAAATTTATCGGGCAACGGGAGGAATTAAAAAAAGCCGCTTCTCTTTTATTACAGGCAGAGAGACCGGTTATGCTAATTGGCGGAGGAGTTCTGTGGGCTAATGCAAGCAGGGAAGTGATGAGTTTAGCAGACCGCTTGAAAATCCATGTTGCAAATACTCTAATGGGCTCAAGTGCATTTCCAGATAATCATCCTTTATCGCTTGGAATGGCAGGCATGTATGGAACAGAAATAGCAAACTATGCGATAGAAAATGCAGACCTTTTATTAGCTGTCGGTTGCCGCTTTTCTAATAGAACAGCTAAAGACCCCGAAGAATTTGCAAAAGGAGCTACTGTGATACACATTGATGTAGACCCTACTGAAATCGACAGGAATAAAAAAGCCGATTTGGGTATTGTAGGTGACGCAAGACTTGTTCTATCGGAATTACTAAAAATCATTGAATTGAAGCTTTCAAAAAATACGGGGTTCAACTGGATAAAGCAATTAAAAGATTTGAGAGAGGGATATAGTGAAAAATTGGATTACGATACATATCCTATAGATTACAGAAGGGTGTTTTACGAGCTAAGAAAGTTTGTCGAAGATGAAGACATCATTGTAACAGGTGTTGGATGTCATCAGATGATGGCTCAAAGGTTCATACCGCGGAAATATCCGAGAACGTTTATTACAAGTGGTGGGGAAGGAACAATGGGTTTTGGGTTGCCAGCCGCAATAGGTGCTAAGGTTGCGAAACCCGAATCAGAAGTAATCAATATTGATGGTGATGGCTCGTTTCAAATGACCCTGGAAGAGTTAGCCGTTCTTGCACTGGAAAACCTTAAGGTGATTACTGTCATCTGTAATAATCATTATTTAGGTATGGTCAGGCAATGGCAAAAAGAGGTGTATGGTAGATACTCGTCTGTCTATCTTGGTGAAATTCCTGACTTCTCAAAAATCGCCGAGGCATACGGTTTAAACGGTATCGAAGTTAGCAGAACATCAGAAATAGAAGGCGCACTGGAAAAAGCACGAAAAAGTAATATCTCTTCTGTCATTAACATCCATGTCGAACCAGAACAAGATTTTGGCGAGACTCATCAACTTGCAGTAGAACTACAAAATTCTAAAAGAGTGTGAATGAACGCGGCACAGGATAAAAAAAGAGGAGTCAAGAAAATAAATTATTGACACAGATTAACACAACACTTTTTCTTTTTTACAAAAAGAAAACCTGTGCTAAAAGAAAAACACAAATGTTCTTTTGGTAAAGCTTTTCTTTTTAAGAAAAGGTTTGTGTAAATCTGCGTCCTAAATTAAATATGTAGAAGTTATACGTTATATACAATGAAAAAGGGGAAAAAAAGAAAAAGGGAACGAAAAAATATGGATATATGGAGGGTTTAACATGGCAAATTACGTTTTAGTGCATGGCGGCGAAGCGACGGGCCAAATTTGGAACCAAGTAGCTCCTCTGCTTCAAGAGCATGGCCACTATGTTTTTTGTCCTACATTATCTAACCCAGAGAACTCTGGTTTAAGTGATCATATTTCTGAAGTATGTAGCTTAATAGAAAATGAACACATAAATAATGTTATTCTTGTTGGTCATAGTTATGGTGGAATGGTTATTACCGGCATTGCGGATAGGATGCCTGAGAAAATAGACCGCTCAATATATGTTGATTCAGTAGTTATTTTGAATTAAATACAAGCCATAAATGTATGGTTACTCAGCCAAAGGAGCTGACTGAGATACTTCTATTTTAGGAATAAATAAGAACCTTGTATCCCCATTCTCTAAAGCTTTTCTTTTTAAGAGAAGGTTTCTAGTGAAAATCAGTGTAATCTTGTGGTTAGCTAAGCAAACACGTGGATTTTACTTTTCCGCCTTGTCCAGGTCCTGTTTAACATCGCGTTTGAAATCCTCGGTTAAATAATCGAGGCTCATCGGCAGTGAAAGCTCGAGTTTGCTGATAAACTGGACGCCAATGCGCACGTTTCGCGGGCGGCATTCCAGCACATGACC
Source organism: Methanobacteriota archaeon (assembly GCA_034660415.1). Lineage (GTDB taxonomy): Archaea > Halobacteriota > Syntropharchaeia > Alkanophagales > Methanospirareceae > Methanophaga. The sequence goes on from JAYEJE010000049.1 coordinate 9,470, forward strand.
TCCGTGCTTCCGGTCGGAAGAGAGGAGATGCAAATGGAAGCCGGGAACGCTCACGGATGGCACAAACGCCGGCGTGAAAAATCCGGCAACTGTTCCTTCCACATCCGAGAAGTTGAAGATGGACTGCTCCTTGGCTGCTTCAGCCAGGGGCCGATACATTTCCTGCTTGGCGACAGAGCGGGCTTTGACGTGCGAAAACCAGCCATCAATCCTGATTGCGTAAAACAGATTAGGTGATGGAAGAAGACGGTTGATAAAAGCTAGAAAATCCTCGTAATTCATTTCAGACGTGATCTCATCATGGCTCAGAGGCCTGTAGAACGTGACGCAGGCAAAAGGCGTTAAGACATCATCGCCGATTGCAACGACTTTCCCCTCGGCTGTGATCTGGTAAACATTTCCGTCAAGCATGACCATTTCACCGTCTAAATCGTTAAACGTGCCCAGGCCGAAATCGCCGTGTTTTTTTATCTCGGCAAACGTAATATTCTCCTCATATATGCCCTCAACCAGGGCATTTACCGGAGCACACAGATAGATGCTGCTTTCTGGCAGTGCTGCTTGTTTATTTTTTGATTTTTCAATCATTTTTGATTGTATATAAAGTATAACTTCTACCTATAAATTTAATTTAGGACGCAGATTTACGCAGATTTACATGGATTTGATTTCTTCTGCGTTAATCAGCGTTAATCTGTGTCAATAATTGATTTTAGTTGGATATTATGCTTTCTTGACCGCTCACGGCAACGGAGGAACACCGTCCTTCCATTCGTCCCAGTGCGTGATAATATGCTGTGTCACAACAGACCCTACGTGGTAGGCATTCTGAATTGCGGGCATGTACCCGCCACAGTCGGCTTGTATCGCCTGTTGGGATGTCTGACCTGGGTAAGGCTGATCGAAGTCGCTCGCCGTTCGCAGTACCATCACACGATTCAGGTCAACACGTCCTGCTGCTGCCAGTCGGGACAGTGCTGTCAGAGTCCCTGTATCATCCATGGCAGTCATGCAGTAGTTCCCCCGCCCACAGGTGAACTGCTCCGTCCACCATTCGCCACATTCCGACAGCATCTTGCCATGCCAGTATGTATCGGAAGTGAGGATGTCGCCTTTAGTCACGAACGGTGCCCGCCGTGCTATGAAATACGTTTCCCAACTCGGGTAACGCAGGTAGAACTATCTTTATTGATGTCCAACTAAGGGGTATAAGCACAAGGACCAACCAAAAAACACGTCTACGTTCAGATGCCGTAAAAGCCTCTCCGGTAGATTCTTCCTCTTGATTATTTGTTTCTTTGTTCATATTCTTTTAGTTGTAACTGATATTGAAATTGAAACATGATACAAATCTTTTTTGCCCTTAAATATTAGAAATCATTGATGATTACGATAAAAGATATGGGGATAATGCAATCTCTTTCTACACCGAATTGGGACGTCCTTGGCAATAGCTCAAAGATCCAAGAAGCCAGAAACGATGAGGATATTGGAACGAGTACCAGTACCTATCAGAATGGTGAACCAGGTAAAACTTACAATCCCTGTGATGAGATTATAGTGACTTATTTCAAAAAAGGAAATGAGAGTATAGAAACGAGTATAAAATCTTTCATTATCCGCATATAATAAAAAAAAAACCGGTCCAAAAACGAGATAGAAAGTCGTGGGATACATAGAGACATTTAAAAGTTACCGAAGATTGATATTACGTCGTTTCGCGATTGCACGGAATTTGCGCCCGAATATATAAGCCCAGACATAGGCGTTTTAGCATCTAATGATATTGTCGCCGTAGACCTGGCAACTATAGAGCTGATAGGTAACCACAAATACCAGGGTGACCCGCGCCGACTGTTCAGGTGCGAGAAGCGCACAGGATGGGCTTGGGCGAGCGGGAATATGAGATTGTTAATGTGAGTTTATAAACATTCCGGATATTTACATAGCCAATGTGAAAACCCACGAGATTTTACAATATTAACACTAAAACTTTTTAGAAAAAAGTTTTATCAAAAATCAGTTTCTTTGGTAAAGCTTTCTTTCTTAAAGAAAGGTTTGTGGAAATCTGTGTAATCTTGTGGTCTTGGAAATATACCCAATCCACTTTAGCTTTGCTTCAGAAGAGCAAAGCTAAAAAAGTACTTTTAGATTCTTTCTCTTTGCGCTTTTTACTTTTACTATTCGACCGTAACTTTTTCCTTCTTCTCGCCACTAACTTCCAGGTCCGCCTTATACTTCTCCAGAAGCTCTACTTCCTTATCGACAATCTTACTTATCGCTTTTAATGCGGTTACCCGAGCGTCTATAAGATCTGATGCGAGCTTCGAGGGTTTTGGGATATAGTCCTCAACGGATTCCGCTATGCTTCCAGCTACATCAACCGCCATCTTCAGTGGTACAAGAGACGTCCCAACAAGAACCTTCATCGCCTTGACCCAATCTTCTTCCCCTTCTGTCATTTTTTCTTCTTCCATCGTTCATCAATGAAATATATGTGAAGCTCACCATTTAAAAGTTTCGCTTTCTCCAGTGTCATCATCTGTGCGATGGCTGGAAGTGGGATAAAATTCCTAACTTCGCCTATATCAGTCGAAATGACTACTGACAGGTCCTCACCCATCCTCTCCACCTCGCATACGTCCTTGCTTGCGAATGCGATAGGAACTACTACCTCTAAGCCCTGCTCTAACTCTATTACTCTAATCGCTTTGCCCTCAAAGTAGACCTGAGAGGGATCTTCATCACCAAATAACTCGTTGCCAAGCTCAGCTAAGAGTTTCAGGCCCTTTACTTCGGTCGGAAATCGCCTGATCTTTTTTAGCGGTAGTGGATGGAACGCCGTTTCTGCTTCTACCAGATATTTGTCCTGCTCTGTCTTCCACTCCTTAAAATACGAGTCACTTACACCTTCCGGAATCACCTTGTTCATTATCGCGAGGTCAACGTTTATGTCATACAGATTAGAAAGGAGGTGCGTTCTTCTCAAGTTCTCTATGCTGAATGCATTGGGATTCGCAATCAACCTTAAACTGGTGACTTTTCGGTCTGTTACTATATCTTTAAGCCGCCCAAGAATCTCCATTAACTTTATATCCTCACCGATAACCTCTTTGCTCGGTGTTGGAACGCCAACTATCGGCTCAACAATTTTAGCGATACCAGCAAAAGGCGCTATCCATTTAATGAACTTCGCAGCACTGGAGCCGAGAAGAGTAGGCAGGTAAATGTTTTTAAGCGCATCGCCCGATGGCACGGTGTCAAGCACGATCACGTCATAGTTATTCGACTCCACAAACTCAACCACCTTGAGCAGAGAGACGAACTCAGTCATGTTAGGTAATGCAGCTATTTCGTATGCCAGCACCTCATCCAGTCCTTTGGACTTGAATATAGAGACGAGATATTCCTGTATAACGCCATATTTCTCTCGGACTTCCTTTACTGGATCTACCTGGATAGCCCATAACTTTTCAACTATTTTTGTTGGTGTATGGTGAACAGGCGTTTCAACAGCATCTGATATTGTGTGCGCAGGGTCCGACGAAATAACAATAGTCTCGTAACCTGCTTCCGCTATTTTTAAGGCGCTTGCACAGGAAATTACCGATTTGCCTGAGCCGCCCTTACCGGTATAAAAAATCACTCTCATTTTCCGCTTCTCCTATTTATTAAATGTTATAATATACCTAAGTTATTAATTAATTACGTAATTCGAAAATGTAAGTTTCGAATCTTTACTTCCCGGGAGCATATTTTTGCGGATAACATGAATGTCAGGAACTTGCAGCGAGATTTGGGAATGCTTACCCTCTGGAATAGCGAACAAAAGTACTTTTTGACTTTTATGGGATTTTTAATATATAGTTAATATACATATTAAAGATATATCCTCATGGTCAAGATGGAAAGTGCGGTAACAAAGGCAGTAAGGTTTTAGGGCGAACAAAAAATGGGATTTACAATAGGCAAAAAGAAAGTTAGACCATTAACACGCAAATTTAAGCATTTGCAGCGTTATATCGAGATTGCAAATATCTTATCCAAGTATGGTTGGGGTAGTGATCTAATAGCGAAGGTTGATTT
>JAYEJE010000050.1:0-2656 GCA_034660415.1 Methanobacteriota archaeon
TCTGCTTGTGAAACGTCGTCTCTTACGTCTTTTCTGTAAAGAAGCGACCCGTTTGTATCAACGGCTATGGGTATATCTGCTATTTCTTTCGTCTTCCTGATTAGCCAGCCAAGGCTCTTGCATAACGTCGGTTCGCCTTCGCCTACGAAGGTCACAAAATCTATTTCGCTATGGCTATGGCTACTTTCTACTTCTATTACTCTTTTAATTTCGTTCAACATCTCTTCCGGAGGGAAGAAGTCTTTATGCTGAATGGTCATGTGCGTTGTCCTGCCGAGCTGGCAGTACACACAGGAATAGTCACAGGTTTTGAATGGAATTGGGCCAACGCCTAAAGAGCGTCCAAGACGCCGTGATGGAACCGGTCCATAGACCATTTTCATTTTATACTCCTCCACACATCCCTTATCTCATTCGGTACCACTCCCTCCGAGAATTCAACCGCGGGCTTGCCCGCAACCATTGCCTCGGTAACCACGGAGTCATAGGGAATGTTTCCAACGACCTCTATTCCACGCTGCCAGCAAAAATCGGTAAACCTCCTGCTGTTCTCCTCGTTAATGTCGTATTTGTTGATGCAGACGACTGAACCAGTCCCAAAATGTCTGGTCACATCCAGGATTCGTTCGAGGTCATGCAGTCCAGACATCGTGGGCTCGGTAACGACAAGTGCGAGGTCCACGCCAGTCAAGGACGCAATTACTTCATCCACATAGCAATCCTCACACAGCGTAACGCCCCCGAACTCGTAAACATCCCCTGATATTAGCTTGCCCCATTTTCTGCATTTCATATTTATATTTGTCTTAGCGGTCTTTTCCATTTTTAACGTTTATTTACACACTTATAACTCTTTGATACTTCTTTCCATTTCTCCAAGTTGCGAACCTATCCCCTTTAGCTGCACTTTTATCTCATCCAAATCCTTCTCCTCTTCTCGCTGTAAAATCGGGAGCGAATATGGAACTATCACAATCGCTCCTCGCGGGCAAGTCCTCACGCAGATAGCGCAACAGATGCACCTGTTGAAGTCCACTACTGCTTTTTTACTGCAGCTATATAAATAAAAGAAGAGAAAGAAAGAGCGGATTTATCTTCTCCCTTTCCCCTACCTACTCTACTTGCAAAAGGCGCAACTGCCGCCGGAACTGCCGATGTCCGCGGCCATACTGTTTTTATCATACAGCTTTGACCAGCACTCCTGACAAACCATAATGCGTCCTAACTCTTTGTGATTTGCTTCTATTCTACTTCCTTCTTTCCCGCACAGTTCACATTCACCCATCTTTTTCTTCACCCCCTGTTTTCATATCACCTAAAAAGGTTTACTTCTGCTTCTTCATCCTCCTCTCCTTCTCAGCAATCCCTGCTTCCTTCTTCGCTTTCATTAACCTGTGTATCAAATCCGCACCAGACTTGTCTATTGGCTTTGCTTCTATATAGCCCCGCTCCAAAGCACCTTCAAATACCTTCTTCCCGAAATCAGTGCGAATTATAACTGATGACTTACCTTCGGGTGTGCCGTTATTTCCAACGCTTATGTCAGAAAACAGCCCTGCAAAATCTTCACATACCGTGCATCCATCTCGCTTATAGTCCTCTATCGCGTTAATTCCCGCGCTTAACAGCTCCTTCTCACCTGCATACAGGTGTAAAACATCCTCGCTAATCTGCAATTTCGTCACCTCTTTTATATTTACCCCATGTTCACGTTCAAGATATTCTTTTATCAATTTCTCATACGAATAAGTGCCCATGCAAAACAGACCTATTCTCAACTTTATATGGGACGAGAAGTTATGCGCATTATGTGTATCCTTCCCTACAACGGACATCTTTTCATACGATGACATCCCGCATGGTGTTCCTACCAGAGCGACACTCTGCAGGTCATACTCCAAAATAGCATCCGCTATACCAGTAAGCGTTGCCGCAGGTGTATATTTGCTACCTGCACTCTTTATCAACCCTGCCTTATCCATCGCCACTTGCACTTCCGGTTTCCATTCCCCTTTATCAGCAACCGTTATACAGCCTTCCACTATCGCCTCATCGAGGGCATAAGCTAATAGCGAAGTGACCGCACCGCCATCCTGACAAGCCTTTCTTATCTCCTCGTCTGTACTGGCAACTTCATACATCTCCTCAAGTCCGGCCTTCAACTCAGGTTTCTCTACCCTCGGGCATTGATAATAGCAGTATCCACAATCCGGCGGACACTGCTGTCCTTCTCTTATCACCGGTCTTTCTTCAGTAAAGTCCACACTGAGATAGCGGTAATCGAGCAATCTACATGTAGCGACGCAGCCACCACAAAGTGCACATTTACCCTTCTCTATCACTTCTCTTTCCAAATCGCCAAAATCCCTTTTCTCTTCCATCTTTTATTCCTTCCTCCTTCTCGGCTCTTTCTTCCTTATTATTACTTTATTCAAATAATATCATATTATTTAAATAAATGTGAAGCATTTAAGCATTTTACGTTCGGATTGTTCGAAAAAAAGCGAAAAGTTTAAATAACCCTAAATTAGTAAGTTTATATGGTGATAAAAAATGGTAGAAGGACGTTGTTATGTATGCAACCAAACATTTACGGCAAAGGACAGTGGCACCATAGTGGATACTCTGGTGGAACATATAATGGCAGAGCATCATG
>JAYEJE010000051.1:0-13549 GCA_034660415.1 Methanobacteriota archaeon
ATACACTCCGACACTAAAAGAACAACTCTTCTGAAAGAATTCATAAACTTGCTTGAAGATGGATACTCAGTTGAAAGCTGGCTTACAAAACTCAACTTTTCCAACCCCATAATGACGCCATAGTTTTCTTTTTATTCACTGCTGGATAGGCAACTTCCGAATTCGTACTCTCGCCTCTTCGATAATTATTATCGGACCTTCAATATCGCTTGATGCCTCGGAGTTGAGCAAATCAAACAAAAGCGAATAAACAGGCATTCTCATTCCCCTGATGCATGGCTGCCCATGACAGACCTTCGGATCTATTGTAATTCTGTCAAGCATGTTTTCTATTTAGATATTTTTCTATTTCTTAAATGACGGAAACTCCGGCAGTCGTGATATAATCTCTGCTACTTGCTGCGCCGGGCCGGATCGCTCGTTGTTAGCCATTGGAAGCGCAAATTGCCCCCACATTTCCTCATCACTCATGTCCATTTCAGGCGAAGGTGGTGAGGGACCTTCCTTGACCAACCTGGACATGTCGTTGAGGGCAGCATCCCACATTTGTGCCGAAAAAGTGAACATCTGCCCTAAGAACGTAGGACTACCCTCCGCCAGAAAGGTCTGCGTGACCGGCGTGTTCTGGTACAAAACATCATTTTTCTCCAAAAGGTTGCTCGCTGCCAGATCGTCAAGAAACAGCCTCGTGTTCTCCGGATGCGTGTCGATTACCTCTGCCACAGCCTCAGCCGACTTGGGTTCACCCAAGTGATTGAACACCTTCAGCTCGATGCCTGTCAACATCTGCTTCGATTTAATCGGCGCAATGAGCATCCTGTACAAGTCCTCAAAATTAACATTTACTTCTGGTAACTTCTTCATGATACTTTCTCTTTTTTATCTTTTTCCTCCTCTATCTTCCGAATTTTGAGCAGATACGTTTTCCCATCAGGGAGAGAGAGAAAAAAAAGAAAACCGCCCTCCAAATTTGTATCTTTTATTCACTGTTTCTTCCTCACCACAATTACGGTTCCAGATATGCAAATACGCCGTGCTCGCTCAGATCATAGTCTATACGCATGAAGTCTGTCAGGTATTGCTGGTGAATCGCCTGCGGGTCAAGGTCGCTGAACAGTGTAGGATGGAACCACTTCGCCATGTATGCGATGAAGACAACAAATCGGGGTGACACCGGCAACGTGTCCTCATATAGGTACACTTTTCCCTCCTCTACCGCCTTACCGCCAGCAAATACGTCCATTGCCATGATCTCTTCTCTCGTCACTTCAGCTACTGTGGTATCCTCTACCCCATAACCCATTACACCTGGGTAATACGCCTCCCATACCATCGCCAGAACAATATCGGGATTCTGCTCTATTAGCCACTCTTGATCTACTTCCGGTACAAATTCAAGTTCACCAAACTCTTCCTCATCGGCGATATTTATACCACCAGCTATTTCCATTTGATATCTCATTCCGGGCATCGTGTCGGTAAATGTGCTAAGCGCTTCAGGAGTCCACCCACAAATCTTAAGGAACACCTTTGGTTTATCCCCCTCTGAAAGTCCTGCTGTTTCCTCTGTGATGTCGTTTATCACTCCTTCGTACCACGCGATGAACTCCTCTCCTTTTTCTTCTGTATTGAGGACATATCGCAGTTTTCTTGTATTTTCTACCAGTGTACGTGGCTCGTAGAAGTTTAAGGCGACGACGGGTATCTCTGGCTCGAGCGTGGCTATAACATCTTCGAGTCCTGGCACAGGTACTACCGCGGTCAAGAAGATATCGGGGTCGAGCTCAAATACCGTCTCGTAGTATACATCATAATGTTGTGTGCCCGAAGTAGCCGGCAACTCAGTTATCCCCGGGAAGAGTATTTCGTCCGTCATGTAGACGCCCCTGCCAACTACCCTGTCCCATGCTCCGAGTAGTGAAATAGCCTCGGTAGTGGCAGGCGCTTCGGTAATTATCTTCTCCACCGGCTTGTTCACCGTCACGATTCTATCTGCGGAATCAACGAGCGTAAGCTTACTTTCCCGGCCAAGAATAATCAGCCCGATTTGCGTCATGTCCGCCACACTTATTCTACCGTCATAATTCGCATCTGCTAAACCAGTTTCATCTTCTAACCTCAAGATCATTCTCGCTGTGAATGTTAAGTCACGCATGTCTATGATGTCGTCTTCGTTTGCATTGCCGTAGATGTCCAAAGTTTCGTCTTCTTGAGCTGTAGCAATACCTATGCCTGGTAAAGCCACTAACAACACAGAGCAAAGCACTATTGCTGTCAAAAGTTTGTTTTTTGTTTTCATTTTTTTTCTTTCCTTTTTTTCATCCACTGTCATCCCTCTTCACTGTCATTCACATTAACTACGGTTCCGGATATACGAACACGCCGTGCTCGCTCAGGTCATAGTCTATGCCCAGGAAATCCGTCAGATATTCCTGATGAATCGCTTGCGGGTCAAGGTCGCTGAACAACTCAGGATGGAACCACTTTGCCATGTATGCTAGGGTTACCTCAAATCGAGGTGTCGCTGACATCTCAATCTGGTACATGTAAACCTTCCCATCCTCTACCGCCTTACCGCCAGCGAATACATCCAGTTCCATAATCTCTTCTCTTGCCGCCATGGCTAGTGAAGGATCATCTACATCATAACCCGATGCACCGGGGTTATAAGGCCCATACATGCTCGCTACAACAGTACCAGGATTCTGATCTACCAGCCATTCGGAATCCACCGCTACCCACTCACCAGGCAGATCAGCACCGATGTTTATCCCGCCAGATATCCCAATCAGATATCTTGCCCAAGTCGACTCGTCGGAGTAGGTGGCAAGCTCCTCAGGAGTCCACCCGGGAATTTTGACAAACACTTGCGGTTTATCCGCTTCCGAGAGTCCTGCTGTTTTCTCTTCGATACTGTTTATGACTCCTTCGTACCAGGTGATGAACTCTTCACCCTCCTCTTCTGTATTGAGGACGTATCTCATTTTTCTTATATTTTCTACCATTGTATCTGGCTCGAAGAAATTTAAGACGACAACAGGTATCTCTGGCTCGAGCGTGGCTATGACATCTTCAAGCCCTGAGTAAGTTAACTTCACGGCAAAGAAGATGTCGGGGTCGAGTTCAAACACCTCCTCGTAGTATACGTCGTAGCCCATGGGACCAGCAATAACCGGCACCTCACTTATCCACGGGAAGAGAATCTCTTCCGTTGTGTAGTAGTCCTTGCCAACTACCCTGTCCTCAGCTCCGAGCAGCGAAATAACCTCGGCAGTCGCTATATGGTCAAAAGTTACCCTCTCCACCGGCTTGTTCACCGTCACTATTCTATCTGCGGAATCAACAAGCGTAAGTTTACTTTCCCGCCCAAGAATAATCAGCCCGATTTGTGTCATGTCTGCCACACTTACTCTAGCGTCATAATTCGCATCTGCTAACTCCGTTTCATCTTCTAACCTCAAGATCATTCTCGCTGTGAAAGTCAAGTCACGCATGTCGATAATGTCATCTTCGTTTGCATTGCCGTAGATGTCCAAAGTTTCGTCTTCGGAAGCTGCGGCAATACTCGGTAAAGCTACTAAGAATACTGAGCACAGCACAATTGCTGTCAAAAGTTTGTTTAAATTTGTTTTCATTTTTTTCTTTTTTCACATCCTGTTTTTTTTTTTCTACAATCTTTCCTCCTTTCTCCCAATGTCTAAGTCCATCGGTCCCATGGGCGTATCCAGCGTGCGTGAACGGACGGACTTGAACCCGACGCGAAGCATGGAATCGGTGATGAATCCTTGATCAAGCCCTATGTCCTGACCCATCAGAGCCGTAGGCGTCCAACCCAGCGCCATGATGTCGGGCTTGGTCCGTTCGTGGGTCAGGCCGTCGTGGTAGCTGATGAATACGCCACCTGGATTTAGCGCATCGTAAATCTTCTTCATAAGCGAGTCCATGTCCCCCTTGCCAAAGTAGAGCGAGCCACTGGCCCAGATTAAGTCATACCCCTCACCGATGGAATCATGGTTATAGTCACCGCCCAAGACCTCCATTCGATCCTCCATCTCATACTCCTTGATGAAGATTTCGGCAGCCTTAGCTACTGAAGGTAGGTCAAAAATTAGTCCTTTCATGCTCGGATGTGAGGCCACGATGGCAATTCCGATGAGTCCCGCTCCACCTCCCAGGTCGAGCATCTTCTTAAACGAGAGGAACTCTGGGAGTTGGGAGACAATATCCGCTGCCCTTTGCGCCGTGCCCGCTCGCTCGTAGTTGGCCATAGCTGGTGCAAGCTGCGCCAGCATCTCCTCAAACCCCTCAACCGCTTCCGGTGGAGGCGGGGGAGAGCCTTCCTTGACCAGCTTGGACAGGTCGGATACATAGAACGACTGGGCCCAGAAGTTGAATATCCGTCCTAAGAATGTCGGGCTGTCTTCCACCAAAAATGTCTGCGTGACGGGCGTGTTCTGGTACAGACCATTCTTTTTTATGATCAGGTCGCTCGCAGCCAAACCGTCCAGGAACAGCTTCATGTTTACAGGATGTGTGCTGAGCGTTTTTGCTACCGCCTCAGCAGATCTCGGTTCGGACAACTTGTCGAACACTTTCAGCTCTATGCCCGTCAACAGTAGCTTCGATTTTATCGGTGCGATGAGCATCCCGTACAACTCCTCAAAACTTTCTTTCACTTCTGGTAACTTTTTCATGATGCTTTCTCCTCAAAATTTTATCCTTTTCTCCTCTATCTATCTGCCGATTTTTTTTTATCTCACTGCTCCTTCATCAGCTCTCTACGGTTCCGGCCAGAACAACATGCTGTCCTCAACCTCGGATCGGTCTATGCCCATATAGTCTTCCAAGTACGTCATATGAATCTCATGCGGGTCAAGATCGCCGAACAGCTCTGGATGGAGCCACTTCGCCCAGTATGCCATTGCAACCACAAATCGAGTTGACGTTCCCAACGGGAGCGAATATAGGTAAACATTCCCATTCGTTACCGCATCGCTCCCCGCCAGTGCTGGGTTTTCATCTGCATCCATAACCCAATCTCTTGTCTCCCGTATTACTGTCGTGTCATCTATGTCATAGCCACATACACCAGGAATAACAGGAACGTCCACACCACAGAGTATAACGTCAATATCCTCTCCCAAGAGCCACTCCTCACTCACGTATGGGAACCAACCAGTCAGGTCTTCGGCGATGTTTTTAGCACCAACTATCTCGAACTGGGATTGAATACCTGGAAAGTCCCCGGCAAGAGCTGCATATTGCTCCGTATAGTCGAAAAAGAATGGCCAGACGAATACTTGCGGTTTATCCCCCTCTGAAAGTCCTGCCGTTTCCTCTGCGATGTCGTTCACCACTCCTTCGTAGAAAGCGATAAACTCCTCACCCTTTTCTTCTGTATTGAGGATATATCTTAGTTTCCTTATATTTTCTGCCAGCGTTTCTGGGTCTGCGAACTCTAAACAGACAAATGGTATATCTGGCTCGAGTATATCTATAACATCTATCCAGTCAACAATTGCAAAGTGTCGCATTATAAAGACGTCGGGGTCGAGTTCAAATATTGTCTCATAATACATATCTTCAGCCATGAACCCCCTAATAACTGGCAAGTCGCTTGCTCCAGGGAAGAGTATCTCATCCGTGGTGTAGATGTCTATGCCAACTACCCTGTCCCATGCTCCGAGCAGTGAAATAGCCTCGGCAGTGTTGACATGACCGGCGATTGCCTTCTCCACCGGCTTGTTCACCGTTACGATTCTGTCACTGCTATCAACGAGCGTAAGCTTACTCTCTCTGCTGAGAATAATCAGCCCTATTTGCGTCATGTCCGCCACGCTTACTCTACCGTCGTAATTCGCATCTGCTAACTCAGTTTCATCTTCTAATCTCAAGATCATTCTCGCTGTGAAAGTCAAGTCACGCATGTCTATGATGTCATCTTCGTTTGCATTGCCATAGATGTCCAGAGTTTCGTCTTCTGTAGCTGTGGCAATGCTTGGTAAAGCCACAAAAAACAGCAAGCAGAACACAATTGCTATTTCTAACGATGCTAATGTTTTGTTTTTCATTTTTTCTTTTTTTATCTCCTAATTTTTTTCATAAGGGAATAGAGAATAGCCAATGGGGAATAGAGTCCAATTGCCTACTTGCTTATCCATCTCCCTCATCTTCCCCATATTGCCGGGAATTCGCACAGCCCGGTATTCATCTATTCTTATTCCCCTCTTTGTTCTTCGATACAGACTCATGTGCATCAACTTACGTTCAGAGAACTGTTACTTCACCATCATACCATTCTGCATCTATCTTCTTCGCTTTGGTATCCACAAGTTGTCTGTTGGAGAGGTCCAACATGCTTTTTTCGCCACTGTTATCTTTTACTTCGAATTCAATTTTGGCTAAGTACCCTGAACCGTTCACTCCTACGTCCATTGGCATACTGATAAGCACTCGCACAGTGTCCGCATCGAAAGAGTTCCACATGAATATCGGCACTGCTACACCGTCTATTTCGCCTTCCTTCACTTCGGTTACGTTCACCACGCTGGAATTGAACGAGAGATCGAACTGACCTGAGCTGAGGTCCGTAACACTGTCTATTCTGATTGTTGCGTTAAATGTTCCTTCTACATACGTAGGTGCATTAACACTTACCTTTGTCCCTGGAACTGTTACTTCGTCGTCATACCATTTTGCATCTATCTTCTTCGCTTTGGTATCTACAAGCATCTCGTTGGAAATGTTTAGCGTGCTCTTTTCGCCACTGTTACCTTTTACTTCGAATTCAATTTCCGCTAAGCTCCCGGAACCATTCGCTCCCACGTCCATTGGCATACAGACAAGCACCCGCACAGTGTCCGCATCAAAGAAGTGCCACATGAATATCGGCACCGCTACACCGTCTATTTCGCCTTCCTTCACTTTGGTTACGTTCACCACGCTGGAATTGAACGAAAGGTCGAACTGCCCTGAGTTGAGGTCCGTAACGTTGGCTGCGTCTATGGTTACGTTAAAAGTTTCTGCTACTTACGCTGGTGCGTTAACCCTGACTTCTACTGGTTGTGTTGCCGATGCTATTGCTGGCACAACAGTAAAAGCTGCAACCACAATTGCTATCAAGGCAAGTAAAACAGCTATCCTTGCGCTACTTTTTCCTATTACTTTTTCTTTTTCTTCCATTTTCATTTTTTCTTCTTTTCACCTCCCAAACAACTTTTTTACCTCTGGTAAAAACCTTGACTAAAAATATCCTCATCTTTTTCTTTTAGCACAGGTTTTCTTTTTGTAAAAAAGAAAAAGTGTGTTAGGAGCATAAATAATAACACCTAATAAGGCTCGGTTTTAGGTAAAAACCCTAAAAAGGTTAGGAAAAGAAGGAATAAACCTAAATGAATTTGGATTTTTTAAAAGGTCTAACAAAAAGGCGATTTGTATAGCAATTTCTAATCCTACACCACATTACCACTGCTGAATGCTTCTATTTATGAAAGACATTTTCCTAAACAAACATATTGCTCGATGATTTCCTTTCCCGTTCAATCCACCATTGCATCCAGCGCGTTCCCCTACACACCCCTACGTAACCCAACTAATAAACGACTTCCACTCCGAATAACCCACTCATACACAATTATCCCCAGAGAGACGATAATAGGCGTGAAAAAAGCAGCATAAATAAGACCAACCGCTGCAAGCATTCCAAAGTCCTGCACCGGCACAAGCGACATCGTAGTAAGCGCTAAAAAACCAAAAATCGTGGTTATTGCCGCAGTCATAATCGCCACACCCACGGTGAGCGTCGTATTATGAAGCGCTGCTCTCGTATCATACCCTTTATCCTTCTCCTCACTGTATCTTGAAATGAAGTGGACAGAATAGTCAGTTCCAACCCCGATTAGAATCGTTCCTATCATGATTGTGAGCGGTGTGAACGGTATTCCAAGAAGCCCCATCGTGCCGAATGTATAGATTATGGCGAACAACACAGGTGCAAATGCAAGCATTATTCGTACAAAACCCCTAAAAAAGGAAAACAAGATTGCAAAGACTAGAACAAGGCTTATCAACATCGTTTCCGTCCGACTCTCTTCCATCATACTATCCATCTGAGAAAAGAGAGTGGAAAAGCCCGCGTGCCTGAACGTAGCATCGCCGGGGGTCTCCACAAACAGCACCGCATCGTCAATCTCTTGAACCAGCTTCTCATCTATCTCTGTATCGGTCTTTATGATAATAAGCGATGCCGTATAGTCGTCCGTAACAAAACTTTCTCGCTCATATTCTGTAATAGCTGTAATCTGCTTCTCAAGCTTCTTCTTATCTCTGTGTATCTCGCTAAGAAAATTATTTATTCCTGTGACTGCAACAACCCCCGGCACATCTATAACACTCTCTTCAATCTTCTCCATCGCTTCCATTATCTCCGGCGTCCTTATATCATCTGACTGTACCAGAATAGTCGAATAATCATACTTGCAAAATTCCTCATCTACAACCATCCACGCATCCTTTAATGGATCGCCCTCCGGCATCCACATCTCGTCGTCGCTTCTGCTTGTAATCATGCCCATTCCGGCAAAGATTGGAATTAGCGTGAGTGCGATGATAATAATCGCTACAACAGACCTTTTTAGCGAAAAATCCGCGACTTTTTCCATTGTCCTTGGAATAAGTCTCTCTGTGCCAAGCGCATGCACGACCCTTGAAAAGTCCAGCTTCCTGCTCCCCCATCCCATTCGCTCTTCGAGCATGAGCAGAGATGGTATAAAGAGAAATACAGAGAGTGCGGAGAACGATATAGCGATGAAGGACATGATTCCATACTCCGCGACCATCCGAATAGGTGCAAGCGCCAGCGAGGAGAAGGCAGCCATCGTTGTTAGGCTTGTAACGAGCGTATTTCGCCCAATCATCATGCATGCTTTGTTCAACGCCTTTTCGTTGCCACGCGCAGCCTCTTCATGGTAACGATGAATCAGATGAATGGAATAGTCAACGCCAAGCCCAAGCGTTACGACACCAAACATCGCCGTTAAGAAGTTAAGCGGGATTTTGATAAAGTGCATGAGCCCGAAACTCGCAAGTACTGCGGTTAGCACTGGAATCAGGATGACAAAGGGAGTTGTCGGGCTTTTAAAGAGCAGAAAGAGAAGGATAAAAATCGCTATGAATCCAACGATGAGCGAGCTTGAAAGACCCACCCTTATCGCATTATCCCATGCATAATGCCATACCATATCTCCTGTGGGCGTAACAGAAGACCCACGCACGAGATTCACTTTTTCTATTGTCTTCTGGAACGTTTCCACCAGTTCTGTACTCCCCGGAACCTCTGTTGCATCAAGCTTCACGGTGATGAGCGAATATCTCAACTCATCATTGATATACCGACTACGCAGCTCGAGCGATTGTGAAAGTATCTCCTCTTTTGTTCTTCCCAGTTCGAGCACACTCGTAACGCTCTTTACACCTGCAATATCTGATACGGCATCCACCAGGTCCTCAGTCATTATGAGCATATCATCCTCAATCACAGTTCTTGCATTGATCCGGTCCACCTCAATTAAGATCAGTACAGTTCTAGTCCCGGGAAACTCGGATTGTATAAAACGAACCTCTTCCAGGTATTTTGTACCCGGGTAGAAGTATCCGAAGGCGCTAGTATCTATCTCAGTCTCTTTTGCACTTATAAATGACATTGAAGCGATAACAAGAGCGATTACAATAATCAATAAGTAATAACGCTTTGAAATTTCCGCCCAGCGGTCAAGGATTCTTTGAATCATTCGCTCACTCTTTCTTCTTCTTAAAATAGACAAAAGTACCTGTTAGGGATGCCACAAAAAAGCCAATCCCTGCAAGAGCTATGAATCCCCCATTCACACCTTCGTCTGCTCTTTCCTTCGATGCCACGACCAATCGGAAGGATTTAATCGTCTCGAGTCGTTCATCGCCCTCTGTCCAGATGAGTTTCAGGTCGTTCTCGTAATTATCCGGGATTGTATCCCGATCTGCTTCAAGCTCAAAAGTGGCGATTTTAGCCGAGCCTACTTCGATTTCTCCGAGATAATCTGTCTTTGCCCCTGTAAAGTATGATTTTGTCTTTAAAATGACTTTTACTGATTTTGCATCCTTGTTTCCATTGTTTTTGACCGGGACGTTCATTCTGAAGGTTTTACCCCTCGTAATCACCGCAGGCTCAGTTGTAATCTCTCCAACCAGAAAGTCTGCCTGCGGGCTGATCTTCAGTGTGATGCTCTTCTTCAGCGGAAATTTATGTGCATCCTCACCGATGTACTCGATTGTGAGGGGAATTGTATAAGACCCTTCTTCCGCTCCGTCTTCAATATCAAGTGCGAATACAAAGCTGTGGCTTGAACGTGCTTCAATTTCTTCTGTGAAGCCAGAAGTTGAACCCGAGTATGCCTCAACAAACGGACTAGATGGGTCCATTCTGAGAGAGACCGACCTCGCCTTTGCACTTCCTGAATTCTCTATTAAGACAGTTATATTATTATTTTCGCTCTCCTCTCGGAGTTCAGGCGGATCTGTTGAGATATCTGCAACCCCAAGCGTGGTTGTACCCTCCACGTAAAAGACGATCGTAATGTTTGTTGACGGCATAGGGGTGGTTACATAGCCCACACTGGCATTGTGGTAGCATTCGCTGAAGGTGACCAAGATTAGGATGGCGTATGCACCATTTGTGAGCTCATCATCTGCTTTAATCGTGATTGGAATCTCCTTTGAGCACCATGCGTTGATCGAAGATATGTAAACTGTGGATGAACCGATAAGGGAGATGTGGTCACTGTTCTGAAAATTCATGGTGATATGACGGGCGTCCCTGCCGCCCTGGTTCTTCACAGTGAGCGTGATCTCCTTTATGTCGCCGGGTGAAAGTTCAGTTGGTGAGACATCGGTTATTACGATGTTTGCATTTGTGGCTGCGCTTGACGGTGCGACCAACGCCGCCGTTACGAAAATAAGGATCGCTATCAAAAGTATGATTTGTCTCATAGTTATGTCCCAGAATATGTCCGCATGAACTGTGGATTCTGGTAGTTTATTCTCTTCTTCTTTCATCTTGTTTTTCTTTTTCTTCATATCTATAATAATCTAATGTTGTTAGGCACACAAATAATATCCCCTAAAAAAGCTCGGGTTTGGCTAAAAAGCCGAATAAAGTTAGGTTTTGATAATAAAAACCCAATTACCTTAGGAAGTAGTGTAGTGAAAAGACCAAAAAAAGAACCTCCTTTTTCGATAAAGCCTTTTTCTTTAGAAAAAGGGTTTAAAACAAAAAGAAAGGGAATAAAACTGACTTTACCCGCCCTTTCAATTGACATTTGTTGTTTTGCGCTTAGCTCTGCTCTCCAGTGCTGCCAGATTTAACTTTCTTCCAATGGTGGATACACAAATACGCCATGTTCCCTTACATCGTAGTCTAAACCGCCACAGAACTCATCCAGGTAGTTCTGATGTATCTCTATTGGATCCAACGGAATATCTGGATAGAACCACTTCGCCATATATGCAGTACCAACGAGATTTTTACATCCACGTGTTATTGACATATCTATTATGTGGACTCTGCCATTTTTCACAGCATCCATCTCTTCTTTAAATCCTGGCAGCCCAATTATCTCCTCGTAATATGCCTTTATACTACTTATGTCGTCTGTCTCGTAACCACACAATCCATGTTCACTCCCGATGATAACATCAGGGTTTTGATCTAAGAGCCACTCAACCTCTACATACACTTGGTTCCCTGGGAGATCCGCGCAAATGTTTATTCCTCCTGCGGGCTCACACTCTATCATAGACGTACCACTCATATTACCACCTATCATGCGTTGCGTCGTAGTTCCACCTCTTTTCTCATCCATGAACACCCTAGGCTTTTCCGCTTCTGGAATTTTAGAAACATGCCCCATTATTTCGTTTTCGAGATCATCAGACCATTCAACGTAGTTCCTTGCGCTCTCGACACCGTCGAATAAATATCCGAATTTCATCATCTCACTTCTAATCGTGTCTGGATCTCGGGGCATCAAAGCAAAAACGTCAATGTCTGGATATGCAGTCTCTATCTTGTCTTCCAACTCTGGATCTGAGTACATTAACCATTCTCGTTTAAATAGAATGACTGCATCTGGCTCCAACTCCAAGATTGTCTCTATATCATACCCCATGAATGATCCAACGCTTGGCAATTCACTCAAATCCGGAAAAAAAACAGGAAGGTCTGATACCATTTCATCAACGCCAACTATCTTGTCTTTTGCTCCAACTATACGACATGCCTCCGCATGATAGTCAGCAGTCGTAACTATTCTATTCAACGGCATGTGAACCGTCTCCACTACACCATCGAAATCAACGAACGTAAGCTTACTTTCCCTGCCAAGAATAATCAGCCCGATTTGTGTCATGTCCGCTACGCTTACTCTACCGTCATAATTCGCATCTGCTAACTCAGTTTCATCTTCTAACCCCAAGATCATTCTCGCTGTAAATGTTAAGTCACGCATGTCTATGATGTCATCTTCGTTTGCATTGCCGTAGATGTCCAGAGTTTCGTCTTCTTGAGCTGCGGCAATTCCTATCCCTGGTAAAGCTACCAAGAACAGCGTGCACAGCATTATTGCTGCCATCAATTTGTTTTTTGTTTTCATTTTTTTCTTTTTTCACCTCCTAAAACCTTTTCTTCAGAAGAAAAGCTTTACCAAAAGAACTTTCTCTTCTGTCTTCTTCCTTATCTCAGCCCCTACATGGACTTGCACCACGTTTTTCTCCTTTTGAGGAGCATCTTTTTTACGGAAAACCTTTTTATATCCATGAGGATAATTACTCTTAGAGGTGATTGAGATGGCAGACTTGAGATTTAATAAACAAACGGTATCACTTTCTTAGTTGTCCTCCTACAATAATCTTCCCACTCTTTTCCAAATTCCTCATGAAGCATCTTCTCTTCTTTCGGAATACGCAACAACATCAAGGCCGACATCAATACCGCCAGTACCAGACCCACAATAGAAAGAAAAAGATCTACATTAAACTTGTCTTTGAATAACATTGTCAGCGTATTCACGCTAATCGTTACGGCAAACATTATCGTCCTTGCGGGGTACGAGAAAAAGCCCACAATATCTCCGAATCCCCATCCAAATAAAATTAATGCTGCGTAAACTACACCAAAGATGATAGCTGGGATTACTTTTCTAAACATTTTCTTTACTCGTTTCAGCAACTATATATGCAATAGGAAAGACCATTTCACGTATAATCTCTTTATTCCTGATAATGAATCCTGATTCCGCGATAAGGGTTGATAACTCCTCGAAGCTGAACATGTGAAAAACAGGAAAACCTGCTACGAGTTTGAAAATCGTCATCATTAGCTTGTGTTTAAAGTACTCACCCTGACATATAGTTGGAGCTATCAGCCGTCCTTCTGGCTTTAACACCCTGTTCATCTCCGATAAAGCTTTTTCCGGATTTACCATGTTGTGTAATGCGCTGCAGCAAATGACCGTATCAA
>JAYEJE010000052.1:0-2652 GCA_034660415.1 Methanobacteriota archaeon
CTAATTTCGACATCGCGGAGGTTATCTTTGAAGATGTCTGAGTGCATTAGCTATATCTATAGTTAAGTGATTATATTGATTGATGCTGCGTGAACGTGGAGTTATAGAGTATATACAATAAAGAGAACCAATTTTTTTTTGCACTTTCCATTTTGCTTTGTGCTAATATTCATCCCACATAATTTCGCAACGTACCAATACCCTCAATCGTTACATCTATTGTATCACCTCTATGCATAGCGCCAATTCCGCCTGGCGTTCCCGTTGCTATAATATCGCCGGGCATTAGTGTCATAACCTGTGTTATGAACGAAACCAACGTCTCAACGGTAAATATAAACTCAGCCGTATTAGAATCCTGTCTCAGTTCACCATTAAGAAAACTCTGAATCGTTAGATTATTCGGATCAATATCTTTGACTATCTCAGGTCCTACCGGGCAGAACGAGTCAAAGGATTTAGCTCTTGTCCATTGCACATCTCTCTTCTGTACATCTCTTGCTGTTACATCATTCAAACATGTAAAGCCCTCTATATGCTCCATAACACCTTCTGGCTCGATGTCTTTGCATACATCCTTTATGACAATAGCTAACTCAGCTTCGTAATCAACACGTGTAGCCTGTGACGGGTACACAATGCACTCCCCTGGGCCTATCAATGCAGTAACGGGTTTCATAAATAGTATTGGTTCCGGTGGCAGCGGCATGTTAAGCTCTTTCGCATGCTCCTTATAATTAAGACCCACCAGAACTATCTTTGTTGGTCGGTGCGATAAGAAAGAAAGGCCCATTTTATCATTTCTGGGCAAACAATTTCCTTATCTCTGCACCAACGGTTTCAACCTGATGCTCACCTATCTTCTCTCTGCTCGCTTTTAAGAGCGGGATACCTCTTTTGTATTCGTCAACCCATTCATTTGCGAATTCACCGTTTTCTACCCGCTTCAAAGCCTCTTTCATCTTCTCTTTTACCTCAGGTCCGATTATCTGATGCCCCACTGCCCACATGCCGTACTCCGCGGTATTCGAGATGACTTCTGCCATCCTCTTTATTCCACCCTGCCATATTAAATCGACAATTAATTTCATCTCGTGCACGCACTCGAAATATGCCATCTCGGGTGGATAGCCAGCTTCTACCAAAACCTCAAAGCCATTTCTCATTAATTCCACCAGACCGCCACATAAAACGCACTGTTCACCAAATAAATCCTCATATGTCTCTTGCTCAAATGTACATTCTAAGATGCCCGCTTTTGTCCAGTGCATTGCCTTTGTCATTGCCAACGCCACTTCTCGTGCTTCTCCCGATGGGTTCTGTTTTACTGCTACGAGACCGGGTACGCCAAAGCCTTCCAAATATGCCTTCCTCTCTTCGGTTCCCGGTGCTTTTGGCGCAACCATGATAACGTCCACATCCTCTGGTGGAACAATTCGTTTAAAGCAGATATTAAAGCCATGCGAAAAACAAAGTGCTTTCCCTGCTTTCAGCTGTGGCTTTATCTGATTTTCATAAATAGCAGGCTGAACCTCATCAGGAAGCAGGACATGAACAACATCCCCTTTTTCTGCCGCTTTATCTATTGGTAAAACCACAAAACCGTCCTCTTTCGCTTTTCCCCAGCTCGGATTCTTATTACCACCTAATATCTCCGTTTCTCCTATGACCACATTTATGCCTGAATCTTTCAGACAGTTTGCCTGGGCATCTCCCTGCGCGCCATATCCCATCACAGCTATTGTCTTGTCTCTTAAAATGCTATCATCCACATCTTCATCATGCAATATTTCCATGGTGTTATCACCCTTTTTGTTTATATAATCCTATTTTTGTTATATATATTATTCTTTTTCTACTACTTCTCCATTCCTGACCCAGTTCCAATCGCCGTAATACCTGTTCTGAACAGTTGCTTGAGACCAAAATGTTTCATCAAATCCACAAACCTGTCTATCATCTTAGGCGTTTCTGTAAGTTCCAGCGTTACCGAGTCCAGCGTAGCATCTACTATTTTGGCATTGTACGATTCCGCAAGCAGCATCACTTCAGAACGAGCTTTCGAATCCTTTACATGCACTTTCAGCAGACTTAAATCCCGGATAATTGGCTCTTCCTCCATTAAATCCACCACTTTCACCACTTCTATTAGATTGCTGATCTGCTTTCGCACCTTCTCCAACTCGCTCTCCGTGCCTTTTATCGCTACTGTCATCCGCGATAACCCGCCCTTCTCACATGGCGAGACCGTGAGAGATGAGATATTAATCCCCCGCATCGTGAACATGCCTGACATCCTCGTTAGCACTCCCGGATTGTCCTCAACCAAAAGCGAAATTATACGTGTTTGCATCTTTCCGTTCCTATCATTCCCATTACACCGCCACCAGGAGGGATCATGGGCAATATCTTGTCATCCTTACCTACAATCACATCAATCACTGATGGCTTTCCCGATTCAAATGCGTTATTCAAAGCGTCTTTTAAATCCTCTGGCTTTTCTACTCGCTCGCCATAGCATCCAAACGCTTCTGCAAGCTTAACAAAATCAGGCGTTAATCCCAACCCGGTATGGGCGTACTTCTTATCATAGAACAGCTCCTGCCACTGCCTTACCATCCCCAAATACCTGTTGTCTAATATGCAGACCAC
>JAYEJE010000053.1:0-13482 GCA_034660415.1 Methanobacteriota archaeon
TTCGTACACGCGACAGGTAAAATAACAGAAAATAATTTTAACGTTCTGAGAGGAAGTATATAACAAACCTTTCTTTCATAAAGAGGGGATATAAAAATGAACATACGGGTAAGGAAGATATACGAAGCGGAATTTGCACTTGAAGACATCCGAGAGATATTCCGAGAGGCGTTACCCACCGGACTTGACGAAAGAGAAGCGGAGCAGCTCACAGCAGGCATCGATCGTGTAGACGCGATCATAAGAGAATTAAAAGAGGGCAAGGGCAACCCAATCAAGTACGTTGAGGACAAAATTGAACTGAGGACGAGAGAGGAAGAGTACATAAACATAAACCCTATCCAATCGGGTGGGCGATTGACGCCCGAAGCGCGAAAAGCACTCATTGCATATGGCGATGGTTATTCGGTCTGCGATAAATGCCCTAAAGGTAGGCTAGATAAGATAAGAAAACCGCCGGTAGCGGAATTCCATGCTGAGTTAGCGGACTTCGTGGGCATGGACGAAGTACGGGTTGTGCCAGGAGCGAGACGCGGTTTTCAGGCGGTTGCTTCCGCACTGCTTGACAAGGGCGACCTCGTGTTAGTTTCTGATTTAGCGCATTATACCGAATTCTTAGCGGTGGAAATTGCGGGCGGCATAGTTAACGAAGTCCCGTCAACGGAAAAGGATATAATTACCGGCGATGCCGTTGCGGATAAAATAGAGCGTGTGAAAGAAGCCACGGGAAAACTGCCAAAACTTATCATTATCGAGCATTTTGATTACACTTTCGGGAACGAGCATGATGTATATGGCGTTGGTAAGATAGCGAAAGAATATGACATCCCTTTTCTTTACAATGGCGCTTATTCCGTGGGGATGGTGCCAGTGAACGGTAAGAAGATAGGTGCTGATTTTATTGTGGGTTCGGGCCATAAAGGTATGGCTGCGGTCGCACCATCGGGTATTCTCGCTACTACTGACGAATGGGCGCCAAAAGTGTTCAGAAGCAGTCAGATGGTTGGAGATGTTACCGGCAGGCGGTTCGAGAACAAGGAGCCGGAGATGCTGGGTTGCACTCTGATGGGCGGTACTGTGCTCTCCATGATGGCTTCTTTCCCGAAGGTAAAGGAACGTGTGAAGTGCTGGGACGAGGAAGTGAAGAAGTCAAATTATTTCATCCGGGAATTCCTGCGTATAGAAGGGAACAAAGTTTCAAGTGAATATCCGCGTAAGCATACGCTATCGAAGGTGGATACGCGAGATAGCTTTGACAAGATTGCGAAGACGCATAAGCGAAGAGGGTTCTTCCTCAGCGATGAATTGAAACGAAGAGGAATTGTAGGCGAATTCGCAGGTTCTACAAGGGTTTGGAAGCTCAATACGTATGGCATGGGCTGGAACAAGATACGGTATTTGGGTGAGGCGTTCATAGAAATAGCAGCTAAATATGCACTGCCGGTGGGATAATAGCCCTAAAAAATGTGCTTTTTTGGCAGTGTCAAGATAAACGTTTTTGCTTTGCAAACTTCTTAAAAGAATACTCAATACAAGATGATGAGTTCAATGTCAAAGCAGATAGCACAAATAGCTCTTCCTGTTTTTCTGTTGCTAATAGCCTCTTTCTTCTCGCCCTATGCAGCACTCGTTTCCGCACTCATATTTACTCTTTTCGTCCCGGGCTACATAATAATTGAGTATTACTTCAAAGCCCTGAACATGCAAGAGAAATTGTTGTTGTACATACTTCTCAGTGTGATGATTTCCACACACCTTGTTTACTTCCTCTCCCTTGCTATTGGCTATTCGCAGCACACAATTCTAATTGCTTTTACCATTTCATTCGCGTTTCTGCTACTCTTTCTCTTACGTAATACTAAACCGGAACACCAAAGGCGTGTTTTACATTTGCACTACTCACAAAAGGGTGTGTTGTTAAGTTCGGGAATTGCGCTCTTAGCGTATTTCGTGCTCAGCAAAACCGTATGGGTCTGGCATAATAGCCGCATCATTTTGACCGGTTCTAACTGGCAAGACACGCCAATGCACTATGGCATAATCGAAAGCATAAATAACGGCAACTTTCCACCTCAGATGCCTTATTACGCGGGCGTTGACATGACTTATCATTACTTCGTTGATTTTCACACGGCGATATTAGAAAAAGCATTTGGCGCGTTCTTACCACGCTTAGTCGTATTTACAAACGCATTTTTTGTTTTCCTATTCGCACTCTCGCTCTACGTTTTCGCATCGTATCTGAAGAATGAACGAGCAGGCGTTTATACCGTATTGCTCGGAACGTTAGGCGGCGGTTTTTCTTATTTGCTCTTCTTCTACGCTCTATTCGCGGGACAGTTAGAACTCAGTACAAATTATGCATATGAATATGGAAAGTTCTTTACACTACCACCTATTTTTGATAATCTGTTACAGCAGCGCCCTCAGCTTCTGGGACTGCCAACACTTACTACTTCGGCGTATTTCTTATATCGCGGTTCACAATCATGTTTGGGCACCGACACGCGCGACGGTAAACGAGAACTAGCGTTGGCCGGCTTGTTAGCAGGTCTGTTGTTCCCCTTTCACATGGTCGCAAGCCTTTCTGCATTCCTTCTGTTCGCTCTGATTTACTTAAAGAAGATTTTGGGCACTCGTTTACAGAACAACCGCAATTATGAATTCTATTTCTTGTTATTCTTCCTGCCGCTTATCGCACCCTACGTAATTCAAATGGTTGCAGGGATCGGTCATGGCAGCGGTTTCATTGAATTGAAACTACCTTGGGCTTTCTATTTCGTTAAAGACGGACCTTTTTGGTGTTATCTCGCAAATTTGGGGTTGCCTTTTTTTCTCGCTATCGGCAGTATGTACAAGAAATCCGTGCAGCCACACGGTTTCTTTGTCTATTCCTGGATGTTCATGATGCTAGCAATCCCTAATTTGTGCTCGTTTACACCAAATGTTTGGGACATGTATAAGTTCTTTCACTATGCCTGGATCCCAATATCACTCGCAGGAGGCTGTTTCCTCGCCGATATTACGTTTAGCCGTAAAAGTACAAAGCTTCGTAAGCTATTAGTCACCACCACAATTACGCTCTTGCTCGTATTCTCTATTTTCACGTCCGCATTAGTTGTGACCTGGAATTTATCTACCTGCTCTTCTTGCGCTTCCGTAGGCGAATATGAGACTGGACTGTGGGTACGAGAAAACACACCAGAGCGATCTGTATTCTTAACCTGGAGTTCCATTCATACACCAGTGACCATGATCGGCGGAAGACTGAGAGTGCTTGGTTATGTGAACTGGGCTTATGGGCATGGTTATGATTTTTGGGAGCGAGATAATGATGTAGAACGAGCTTACAAGGGTAATATCTCAGATACCCTTGCCGTGCTGCGGAAATATGATGCTAGCTACGTGTATGTAGGAAAAGAAGAACAGAAGAACGCACCGGAGTGTCTCAAGAAGTTTGAATACTGTGAACAGCTTGAAAAGGTTTACGAAGACCAGTCGGGGAAATGCAATATCTTTGAATTCATATACTGTTAAATCTCTTCACTTACATATTAGTTTTTCGCTCTTATATGGGCAATCAATAGTTATTGACACAGATTAACACTAAAACTTTTTAGAAAAAAGTTTTATCAAAAGCCAATTTCTTTGGTAAAGCTTTCTTTTTTAAAGAAAGGTTTGTGTGAATCTGCGTCCTAAATTAAATTTATAGGTAGATGTTATACGGCATAGTATAAAAAAATAAAGGGGTAAAGGATGACCGGAAAGATTTTGGATGTGAAGGAACTGACAAAAAGGTTCGACACGAAGATAGTTCTTGATAACATCAGCTTTGACGTTGGAACGGGCGTCATATTTGGTTTGCTCGGCCCGAACGGTGCAGGAAAGACAACGATGATACGGATAATCCTCGACATCTTAAGGGCGGATCATGGCGATATAGACATATTTGGACGTAAATTTGATGATGCGCTCAAAGCGAGAATCGGCTATCTTCCCGAAGAGCGTGGCTTATACCAAAAAATAACGGTTTTCGAGTGTTTGAAGTATTTCGCAGAACTAAAAGAGGTAAAAAAATCCGATGATAAGATAGATTTCTGGTTGCATAAGGTAGAGCTCTATGATTATAAAAGGAAAAAGATAGAAGAGCTGAGCAAAGGAATGCAACAAAAAGTCCAGCTCGTTGCTGCGTTCATTCACAACCCGGAGCTATTAATTCTTGATGAGCCTTTCTCCGGGCTCGATCCACTAAATACAAAACGGATTAAAGATATTCTGGTCGACCTGAAGCGTGAGGGTAAGACGATTATCCTGAGTACACATCAGATGGATCAGGTTGAGCGGATGTGCGACCGAATTCTGATGATAAATCAGGGTAAAAGAGTTCTTTACGGCACACTCGCGGAAATCAAGAGCAATTACAAGGAATCGGTAGTTGTGGAATATGAAGGCAAGTTGAAGCGAGTTGAAGGCGTAAAGAAAGTAAACGATTACGGCAAATATGCGGAATTGAGTCTGGAAGAGGACACCGACCCGCAGGAGATACTTAAAAGGTTAGTTGAGGTTGTGGGAGTCCGGAGATTTGAGCTGAAGGCGCCTTCATTGAATGAGATCTTTATCGAGGTGGTAGAGAATGCGTAAAATATTCATAATCGCGAAACATGAGTTTCTGTCAACGGTAAAGACGAAAAGTTTTATTTTCGTCCTGATCTTACCGTTATTAATCCTTATACCGATGGTGATTGCAATGGGTTTCATTCCGCAGATGGCTCTTGAAACACCGCGAAATATTGGGTTCGTGGATGAGGTGGGAATACTGCAAGCAAACGATAATTTTACCAAATTCGGGAACTCTGAGAATGCAAAGAGTGCTCTTTTGGATGATGAGATAAACGCCTTCTTTGTTATTCACAAAAATTACCGTGAAACCGGAAATGTTACGGTATATTCAAACGCAGGGCTATTCAGTTCTCCCCCTACCAGTTTGATAGAGACGTTTTTGAGGGACAGTCTTTTGGAGGAATCTAAGATAGACGAAACGTTAAAAGAGCGAATACAAGAGCCCGCAAAGGAAAATAGTATTACTCTGAATAAAAAGGGCGAGATCGAAGAGCAGACAGGGGCAGGATTTTTCATACCGTACGTACTCGCAATTCTTCTGATGCTCGCGATAATGACCTCTTCCGGGTATTTGATGCAGGGGATCGTGATAGAAAAGGAAAGTAAAACGGTGGAGATTTTGCTCTCTTCTCTTACCGCGGACGAACTGCTCACTGGTAAGATTATAGGGTTCGGTTCCGCAGGACTGCTGCAAGTTGTAATTTGGTGTTGCATGTTAGTGGTAGCAATTGCGGTAACACCATTATCCGCGCTATTTCAAGATATTCAGGTCTCCTGGATTTTAATTCTCGCAGTTGTATATTTTATTCTGGGTTATCTCCTGTTCGCGGGCTCGATGGCTTGTGTCGCAGCGCCTGCGAGTACAGTAAGGGATGCGCAACAGGGCGCAACGGTATTTACAATGCTGGCTATCTTGCCGATGATCCTGCTCACAATCATCATCAATGCACCAAATTCGATCATCGCAAAGGTTCTGACGTACATACCATATACCTCGTCTGTAACGACATTAATGCGGATTTCATTGGTCGAAGTTCCGGCTTACGAGCTCGTTGCGAGCCTATCGATACTCACGATCTCCGTTATCATAGTGATTAAGCTTTCTGCAAAGATATTCAGAACCGGAATATTGATGTATGGGCAGAAGATGAGTCTCAAAGATGTTTTGAAGTATTTAAAGGGATGAGTATGATCGCCTTTAATTGATAGTTCAGTTGTCGCAGGAAGGATAAATTCTAACGTGACTTTGTAATATTTCATTTACCGCACGCAGAGAACGCTGAGTTCGCAGGGAAAGTTACAGGTATGTGCAGATTGCTATTTTCAAACGTTAGGTATTGCTAAATTCTTAGCAACATATCAAAAGGTAATACTATTTGTTCAGATTGTGAATGAGATAAAAGGACATGCCTCCACGCTATATCCTCTGCGCTCTCTGTGAACTCTGCGGTTAATCTGACAGACAATGTCAAGTTAGTTATCTTATCGTGTTTTGTGCTTGCCGGGTTTGCGTCTGCGTGCTTTCGCCTGCTTGTCCCGCCGCACCATAAAGGCGAGAGCCAAAAGCGTAAAGCCTAATAAGATCATGTAAATCCCAATTAGAAGGCATATGAACTCCAGTCCTTTTATTCCCGGGAGAGCGATACCCAGCACGCCGAAGATTAGCGATAAAAATCCGTCCACATAGACTAACCATTTACTACTATCGCCCGCCGGTAGTCGGAAAGCGGATACGAGCTTATAGATACCTCTAATCAGTAGCCAAGCCATGATCAAATAAAGTAGCACAACAAGACTGATTTCCGGCCACAGGATGGCGAGGAGCGCAATTGCGATACTGCTCACGCCCTTAACGATTAGTATTCCGCGACGCCCTTCATCCGCATGAAACGAGGCAACCACTTCTAATATACCCCACACAAATACGAACACGCAGAAAAAGATGAGTAACCACCCTATCGTGATCCCCGGCATGATTAAAACGAAAGTACCAAAGAGCAAGGCGAGAATGCCTTCCAGTGTTATTGCCCAGCACTCCTGAGATAAAACAAACCGATCTACCTTCTCGCCCATGACCTTATCGCCTAGTCCGACCTCTTTACTATTACTACTCTCTTTATGCTTCCCCTTTCCCATCTTCTCTTTTAGCCCAACTAACTATGATATGAAGTGCTTTATATTAATCAGTATAAAAGCCTTTCTCTTTTTAACCAATAATATAAAGTTTCTATTTTCAGACGTATAGTATAATGACTTGGGAATCAGCTAGTCAGGTCATGATTTGACAATTGAAAATTAGCCATAGGTACGCAGAATTAGGACGAAAAATCCACGATTTCATTAAAGCTATGCTATGGAATCTAGCCACAAATCGTACCCCTGTCTCCCATCTCTCATCTCTCATCTCTCATCTCCCAGATCACTCCTTATGATTTATCAGTAAGTCAACCTGTTTCTCCATATCCTTTGTCATCTCTTGTAGTCTACCAGTTTTTATTAGATTTATACCTACGAGAGCCATAAATATTCCGCCTATTGTATTAACAAGCAAATCAGTCATTGTGTCATCAAGACTCCATTGTGCCCCCAGCCCGAAAAGTGCATCAGATGTCCATTCCCCTAATTCCCATACAACACCGGACGCCATAGTAATAACTACAACGGCAAAGGCTATTGCATATGTATGCATGAACAGACCCTCCCAGTGTTCATGCAATATATAGAGTGCGATTAATGCCAAGAACGCGATAAGAACCGCAGATACAAAATGAGTGATTATGTCAAAATCCGGAAAGGCATAATAGACGTCAAATACACCGCCCAGGCCGACATGCAAAAACAATGCAAATACGATCAAGAAGTCTATAATCACGGGCAGTTTAAAGTTCCAAATACGTTTGAGTAAAATCGGGACCGAAAATATTATAATAGCCGAAATACATTCGAGTGTCCATTGCAAATCGTGATTCAATATTGCTACGACCAGGAAAAAAACTATTGCTATTCTCAGTACATGTGCTACAACGGTCCATCGTGATTCTGTCATATTAATTTAGTTGTTAGCTCTTTAATATATATCCTTAACCTCGCATCAATTGGGGAATATGTTCAACCCAAGTTTTTCCTCCAGATCTCTTACCTTCTTTGGAACCTCCGTGATCATGCTATGATCTTTTAGATTGACATGGTAGACCTTGCTGTATTTGAACAACAGATCAATCGGAGTGAACTTATGATTGAGTTCCGCCTTCTTCAAGAGCTGCTCCAGCTTACAGTGGATATAGAGTGAAAGAAACGCGATGAATACGTGTCCGAAGACACTCTCATCGTCCTGCAGGTAGAGCTTGTCCGCATTAAGCACCGTTTTGTAAGTATCAAACATCTTCTCAACCACTTCTCGTTTCTTATAAAGCAGATAAATTTCCAGCTTCTCGACATCCATATCGGAGACAATAAGGATCTTCCCTGCCTTCTTCATCCATATATTAAATTTTTCCTTCTCGATCTCGTGCTCGTCCAATTTCCTGTACAGCGTCTTCTGTTCTTCCAGCCGAAGGTCTTGATCCTCAAAGAGGTAGAGGTAAAAAGCGTTGTATTTCCATTTTCCACACCTTATCAAACGACCGTGGTAGGAAAAGTATCCGTTGAGATGGATACGTGTATCATAATAACGGCTATTCCTCTTTGTCGGAAGTACGTAGGATACATTCTTGCCCTCTTTACCGCCCAGGAACTTTATGGTGCCTTCCGAGAAGAAACCCCGGTCTAGGATGAGAATCTTCCCTTCAATATCAAGTTCATTGATTGAGTGATACAGCGTTTTTATATCCTTCACGCTGCCAGGAAGAGAGCGAATCATTGTCGGCAATCCCGTGTCTGCACTGCACAGGAGAGCGAGATTGATCTGAGGTACCTGTATCTTATCCTTGTTGTAGCCCTTCTCCGCCTGATTGATGCTCATAGAACGTGAGAACACCGAGCTTAGATCATAAACAAGCTGTTTGCTCATATCTGCAAGTTCATTGAAGATGATATTCTGTCCAGCTCGGTTTACACCCACTTCACGTATAATTCTGGAGAGCTTCTTCGGGCTTAGATAAGGATTCATGTTCTCTGCATTGTAGAGTTTCCCCCATGCATCCTTTATCCTTTTTAAAGGCACATTGCCCGCGGCACGCACCATGGCAATAGTGCAGATTTCAGCCCAACAGTCAGGGAAACCCTCTTTCAATAGTGGTTTGAGATCTTTAATCGTTTCATGCAGCAGCATCGAGTTGCCATATTCCGTGATGTCTCTGAGATCAGACGGATAAATTCTATGTCTTCCTCCAGATTTGATAAGCCCTTTATCAGGATCAAGTGCTCCAAGATATTTCGAGATTTTTCTCGGCTTTTTGAGTGCTTTATCCCAGTAAGTGCTCGAATGATACACATAATAACTTTTTCCCCGCATCTTTACCTCAAGGCATTTTACACCTTGATCTCTCTGTTCCTCCACCCAAGCTTTGACCCATTGTTCCATATTCAGTATATGGGGAATATGTCAATATAAAAGTATCGGTTTTTATTTATGTTTGATTGGCAAAAGAGGAAATATTATGTGATAATCGGATTATACCTATTCCCTATTCAGACGGAGTTAAGGTTATCAAATAACATGTAGTTTAGTTTCATATATTTATTCTATAATTACATTTAGGCGGTCTGGTATTGGGAATCGCTTGAAAATAGCACCTACTGCTACCGGATCGGTAGCCGCTAAAATAGCGCCAAGAATCATCATTAGCGTCACCGCGGGTAAAATGAATTTTCGACTGAAACGATAAATGGCGGCAGCCAAAACCAGAAATAATGAACATTATTTATATGCTTCAATGTTCATTTATTATACGTGAGGTGATGTTATGAACATTAGTCTAGGCGTGCCCTACGAGGCAGCGATAAAGAAGATTATCGAGAAAGGTTATGCCGGAAACCAGACCGAGGTCATAAGACAGGCTATTCTAGCATATGAACGGATGCTTGAGGAAGAAGAACTCATGCTGGTGCACAAGGCAGTTCAGATTGAGATGGAGGAAATAGAGGCGGGCGGGGCTAAAACCCACTCATTCGAGGAGATAACGGAGATCCTCAAGTAGTAAAGTAAATATGGAACTTATTTTTTCAGATTCTGCCAAAAAGGAGCTGGAGAATCTGCCGCAAGACCTGAAGGCTGTATTCCTTAAACACATGGAGAAGATACAGTTTTTGCCCCCACGCAAGCACATGAAACATGGCATACCCCTCCACGTAGAAAACGTAACCAAACAGGCAAGAATAATCTACAACGTCAAAGGAGAC
Source organism: Methanobacteriota archaeon (assembly GCA_034660415.1). GTDB lineage: Archaea > Halobacteriota > Syntropharchaeia > Alkanophagales > Methanospirareceae > Methanophaga. Next base: position 9,961 of record JAYEJE010000053.1, read on the forward strand.
CAAACTTATATACTGCATTGCTTCAAGAGCCACAAAGAATATGAGCGCTGGTACAAATCATACAAATAAATGTTTTATACTTTGCAGTGTTCGCGGGTATATATCAACAGCGCGAAAATATTGGGGGCCACATCCTTGATGCGATTGCTGTCCGCGCGCATAGCTCCTTACGTTGAAGGCGCGGGCTCAGTCCGGTCCGCGGGCTGCCCCGCCTCGTGTATGCGCAGTCCGGAGAATCCCAGGTAGGAGTGGACAGACTCGAAGAGCTCCTTAAGTCCTTCCTGGAGCCTGGCTCGGAGTGCGTCGAGTTCGGCGACGGGCTTATTACCGGCGTAGGCAAGGCGCACATCAACCGCCACATTCTTGCCGAGTCGGATGGCGTACACATCGTTAATTTGGTACTGGTCGGTAAGTCCACGTTCTTCGAGCCGGGACTGAAGGGCGCTGCGGATTTCGTCCTCGATATCGCGGTCAACGCGCTTGCCGACTATGCGCTGGATTTCCGTCTTGAACATAGTCCACGGCGTTGATAAGATAAGGATGCAGAGGATAAGCACTACAATACTATCGGCGATGAACTTGATGTTGAAGGTATCGCTGGTGATCCATGCACCATCAGGGATCAGACCAAAAATCACAAACGCCACGCCAATAGCACCGGATAGGATGGCAGAAAGCACCGCGGCTGTGTCTTCGACCTTGAGCACCTCAGACTTATTGCCGATCTTTCGGTTGTTCTTTTTGTGAATCTGGTGCAGTCCGATGCAAGGAATCACCATCAGGACAGAGTAGATGACTAGGACCTTGAAATCGACCATTACACCTTCACGCGTCACAAAGTACGCGATCATAGTGCCCACGCTGCCGACAAGCGTCAAAACGACGATGCCCAGCAACATAAGTCCACGAAACATAATGTAGATGCTTTCGTTGGCGAACCTGCCATACGGGGACTCCTAGGTTGGCTTACGCAGCGCTTGTGCGCCTACCCACGACGCCACCAGGCCTGTGGCAAGGCTGACGAGGCATACAATTCCGTCCAACTTCGGTGCCTCCGACCCCAAAAGCTACCACGTCAGGAGCCCGGCAATCCCCATGACCAGGTATATGTAACACCCGATCCGAAGACTCCTGTTCTCTACCTGGCTAATCTGTTCGCCTGTGATTTCAGTTGGATTCCCCTTTTTTGATTTGCTTGTCATTAGTATCCTCCTGTTCCATTTCTGATTATTTATTTATTACCCTGGCATATATTACTCTACCTCTGATTTTGGAATAAACAACGCAAATACCAACGTAGCCACTAAAATAATAAAAATCACCAAAAAAGACTGCTTCATTGCTGTTTGTGTTGCAGTATTTACAATACTTTTAAATTCATTCACTCTCTCTTCCGGATATTGGGACAGATCAATCTCTGCATGTTCTGCTTCCATTTTTTCTGCGTAATCCTGCAGCTCTGCTACTAACTCATCCTTTGGCATATCCACCTGTATAACATCAGAAGTCATTACTCCTGTTGCAATGCCACTCAACATAAATGCTACAAGCACAGTACCAATTAATGCGGTCCCCATTGAATTCCCTAAATTTCTTACTGTATTAATCATACCAGATCCTTCATTTTGTTGCTCGTCAGAAACTGCAGACATAAGTATATTGCCAAGAAGTGCTAAAACAAATCCTATACCAACACCATAGATAACTAATCCAAAGGCTAAATCAGATCCGGTTACTATTTCCGGACCTGAGAACAAATTCTGTAGAACGAAAACACCAATAGCAGCAATGATAATACCGAATACTAGAAGATACTTATTATTGTACTTTTGACTTATAGGACCTGTAACAAAAGAAATAATTAAAATAGAAAAAGAATAGGGTATGAGATAAATACCGGTTTGCACTGCCGTATAGTGAAGGACCTGTTGCATATAAACAGGCAAGATAAACAAAGTGCCCATTAATGCCAGATTAAGTGTCATCTGTGCAACATTGCCAAAGGAAAACGTCTTGCTTTTAAAAATCTCAAAATCAAGCAATGGCGTTTTATTCCGCTTTTTTCTTTGCTCGGTCCATAATTTGAAACACACGAACAGGATGATGCCTAGCACTAACATGACGGGTACTATTGAAAGGCCTGAGCCTGCATTCAAGAATGCGAGAATGATTAATACAAAACTTAATGCAGAAATTATAACACCTATAATGTCCATGCTCGGTCTTTTTGAAGCGTCTATTTCTACTTCTTTTAGCATACGTGAGCAGATCAGGATAACCACTACCAGTATCAACTCACCTGCGAAGACCCATCTCCAGCTTAAAGCGGATATTATAAAACCACCTAACATAGGTCCCACGGCAGCACCTGCCGCTCCAATTCCTCCATAGATCGCAAAAGCGGTAGCCCTATTCTTGGGGTTTGGATAAGAGCTTGCTAACAGGGCCATTGTTGCAGGCATCATAGCCGCTGCGGCACATCCTTCTATAAGCGACCAGCCCGTGAGAAGAACTCCCGCATTAGGACTTAATGCAGCCGTCATCGTTCCTACCCCATATACTGCCACTCCAATTAGAAAAACTTTCTTTCTACCGTACATATCGCCAAGCTTAGCACCCATCAGCATAGTTGATGCCATTACTAACGTGTAAATAGCCATTATTGCCTGGACCGTACTAATATCTGTATCCAGATCTACAACTAACTCATTGATTGCAACGCTCATTGCTGTTGTGTCAAAGACAAGAATAAAAAATGCAATACATAGAACTATAAGAGGCCCCCAAGTCATGGAAGAACTTTTCGCGTCATCAACTGCACTTTTGCCTTTTCTCATCTTGGTTTCGCTTGCTCTTTGTTTTCTCTTACTTTTTTCTATGACTATGAGATGCAGCAAAGAGAAAGGGATGGTGCTATATAAAAGGTTTTCGGTTATTTTTACTATTTTGGGATCTCAATACGGATATATATTAATACGCAATTTGACAAAGAGCGTAAACATATTAAAAAGGCAATTACTGCTTTTGTAATTCTAGTTTACTTGCATTCTCAGATTTTCCTACGTTGTCCCGTGAGCTTAACACGTGGGCGTTAGTTACGTTAGCATCCGCGCATTTTACAGTAGGATTACCCCGAATGAATGTGGTGGCCTTAATGGCAATCTGTGATGCAGCTTCTTTCACTCTCGCTTTTGGTTCGGTTCAGTCGCAAGATCCCGCTTTTATCTTCTCTAAATCCTTATTGATCTGCACATTCGCCTCTTCGACTACGCTTTCTGTTTGGCCACTACACCCTGTGGCTACCGCGTTGATTTCCTCTTCAGCCACTTCGACATTTCGATCTATTTGCAGTATAGCTCTTTTGTATTCCCGTTTTATATTCTCGACATGTGTACACCCACGTATTTCATCTATATCCACACCACGGCTTTCGAGATCATCTTTAACCACAATAAGTCCATCTATTAAGTTGTCATAAGCCTTAGCAGTCTCATTTTTAGTCGCTTCAATTACCGCTATTGA
>JAYEJE010000054.1:0-2642 GCA_034660415.1 Methanobacteriota archaeon
ATGATGACTAACACCCCTATATACACCGCAATTCCAACCAAAGCGAACCCAATCAGATGATACCACCTAACTAAAGGGACCAAAGAATTGAGATAATATAACCCTATGCCCATCACAACACCAGCAACAATGTGCCGTGGCGTATTAGTTTGCATCAGTTTTATTCCCGTTAGTCGCATCGCAGCTACTCTTAAACCAACAAACCCCACCAGTTGAGACATTGCCGTTGCAGTCGCTGCTCCTACCGGCCCATATATCCCAAGTGGCGAAAGCAAACCCCATTCGGGAATGAGCAGATAATTCAATCCGATATTAACTATGCACATGCCAACGCCTATTTTCGCGGCTATGTCCGGACGGTTTATCCCGATTATTAAGGATGAATAAGGCCAGGTTAAGGAAAAGACGAAGACGTAAATAGCAAGCATTGCCAGGGTAGACGCTGCGGGTAAGAACGCACTACTCAATACAATATTGATTATAGGCTCGGGGAATATAATGACAAATGTTATAAGCGGAATGGCCACCATTGAGATATACCGCTCCGCTAAATGAGTTACTTCCTTGATTCCCTCTACATTGTTTTGTGCATGATATTCAGAAATCGTTGGAAACAATACCGTCCCAACAGCCACGGGAACCGCTAAGAGAAGTGTAGTAATCCGCTGAACCGAGAAATAATAACCGACCTCCTTAAAGGTCCAGAAATAACCGAGCATTACTTTATCTACATTTGCAGCGATGATGCTCGTTATCGAGAGGAGCATGACCGGCAGAGCAAAAACGAGATAACTCTTTGCCAATTCTTTATTATACCTTTTAATTGGATATCTTCTCAGTAACCATGTTGCAACGAGAAAAACTGCACCAAAACCTATTGCATAACTCATTGCTAACGAGCCAACGGCATGAGCAGCGATAAATTCTTGTATTGGCGAGAGGAAAGCAGGCCATGTCACGGGATAAATTTCATCAATGCCCAATTCCGGCGCTATCATTGCTATGCCAGTCACTCCAGCGAAAGCCACCAAAATCATTAATGGCACCCTAACAAAAGCTTCAAAAGCCCTTGAAACTTCTCTCTTTGCTATCTCTTTCCTACCTACAAACGTTTGCAGCGCGATCAACGCGAGATTTGAAAAGATGTAGTAAATGAGGAATACATAGATAATTGATTCTTTTGATGCATCAAAAAATTCGTTATGCAGGACATATTTCCATATCGCTATCCCGCCAATAACCAGAGCAACCATTATGCAGGTAAGCAATATCTTGATTGTAGCATACGTTCCAATGCACTCGCCAAGATCCTTACCCTCTGAGATCCTTTTCACGTGTGCCGCAGAAAAACCTAAGTCCGCTATAACATTGAACATACCTACAAAAGCCATACCAAAACCAATAACTCCTATTGCAGTTGGAGCAAAACCGCCCCATAAACGTGCTATAACAACTAATCCTATCCAACCAATAAAGCCGGAAAGAATATTAACTGCTACGATAAGAGCGGATTTACGTGATAACATCCTGGCTTTCCGTCTCTCCCTTCTCCAGCAATAACACACTTAAAAATATCGCCGTGAATATCAGTTGTATGCCGATCGCTGCGAGTACCATTGCCATAACTGCATTATTAACTTCGGATAGCGAACCAAAGCCCACGCTCATCCACGTAAGCACCACGTTCACACCTATTACCAATCCAACGAAAAGCAGCGCAATACCAAGGATAAGCTCCTTCTCCAGCGAGTGGTAGTCTAGCAGCTTCTTGATGAATCCTTCCTTTTCACATAAGCCCTGAACAGCAGCGTATGCCTTTATGTATATGCCTGTGGCAATAGTCTGAACACCGATAATAACGAGTATGCTGCTAAAAATGACAGAATGCATACGCGATGTTCCCGAATCATCCCCCAGCAGAATCGTAAGACTTAATAACACGCCAAGCAGAAATACCAACGTACCTGGCACGAATAGGAACGGCACGGGCTTATAGAGCATCATGAACCGTAAATGCCGCCAACCATCGCTAAACGAGTGTAGTTTAGAAGGTGCGCTTCTTGGATAATATGTTATAGTAACCTCTTTGATCCGCATATTTTTACGTGCCGCCTCTACAATCATCTCTGATGCAAACTCCATCCCGCCGGTTTTCAAATCCATCTTCTCATATGCGTCCTTAGTGAACGAACGCATCCCGCAATGGGTATCAGAAATTTTAATTTTGAATAGCCAATTCAGAATCGCAGTTAAAAGCGGATTGCCGATATACTGATGTAGCTTCGGCATCGCACCTTTTTCGATTTTACCTCCTAATCGGTCACCCATGACAAAGTCAGCCTCACCATTTATCAAGGGCTCTAAAAATTGCCACATCTCTGATAAATCATATGTTCCATCTGCATCGGCAATAACGATAAAATCACCTTTTGCGTGCGAAAGACCAGCAAGGTATGCATTGCCGTATCCCCTCTTCTTTGGCGTTATGACCCTTGCACCAAGAGCTCGTGCTATTTCCGGTGTTTTGTCTGTCGAATTATCAGCCAAAATTATCTCGCCATCTATCTGTTTCTCATCAAATACCTTCTTTATCTTTTCTATACAAAGACCAACCGTAGCTTCTTCATCCAATGATGGCATTA
>JAYEJE010000055.1:0-13454 GCA_034660415.1 Methanobacteriota archaeon
ATGTTTGAAAAAAGTATTGAAGATGCTCTAAGAAAAATTATGGGAGCGGTCGAAGATGGATAAATGTATTGAGTTATACGGAGAAGAAAAATGTGAAGAAACTCCAACTATTTCCATAAAAGAAGCAAAAGAGAAAGAGGAGATTTTCGATCTTGAGAAATACCCAATGATGGAAATGAAAGTAAAGAAAACCCGTTATAAGATAGTGCTTGATTAAAAATGTACGAGAGAGACACTAAAAAATACAATATATCCCAAGGAGATATTTACCAAAACTTTGGTTATGTTAGATGGGCAGAACTCATAGAGGGAACCATAGAGGTTGACGAAATCGAAATACCCTTTTTTGTTGTTCTAACACAAAGTTGTGATTTAGAGTGGGATTTTGAGGATAGAAATAAATCTGAAAAAGAAAAGAGAGACAAATATATACAATCAATTCTTGTATGTCCTGCTTACATCGCAGATTTAGTAAAGACCGGAAAACACTTAGAGCGCCTTGGCTTAATTATGGAAAATTATAATAGTAAAAGATGGGATATTATAAAGAAGAACAAAAATGAAAGATATTACTTTTTAGAAAAAAGTGAAGAACTTGGCCTTCCTGATTTGGTTATTGATTTTAAACAGTATTATACTATACCAACCCACATGCTTTATAAGCTTTATAAAGGCCATTTTGTAGGTTCCTTAAAACCACTGTTTAGAGAAAGTTTATCCCATAGATTTGCATTCTATTTGAGCAGAATAGGATTGCCAAATATTAAGAGTGTGATAGATGATAGAAGATAAGCGCAGGACAAATGATGATGCCCCGCTTTTCAAAGCGGGGTTCGTGACTTCCATCTGCGTTAATCTGCGTTAATCTGTGTCCATAAACTACTTTTTGTAGGATAATCTTTTCTTTTGGTTTTGTGGGCCCTAAATAAATACTTAACCGAACACACATGAATCTTGTAGTTATAAAAACAAAAAATACAGAATAACCGGTATAGTGACCATACTGATCACTGTGGTAATGAGAACGACAGAAGCGACCAAAGAGGTGTCTCGTTCATATTTCGATGCTAATATCATTGTCATAACGGCCGAAGGCATTGCAGCTTGTAGTAATATGATGTCCTTTGTCAATCCATCTATGGAAAACAGATTGATTATTACTAAAGCGACCGAAAACCCGCCCAGAATCTTGAATACCGATGCGAGACAAGCTATTTTTGCAGCCTCTACCTTTATCTCTGTCAGTTTATAGCCGAGCACAAGTAATGCTAATGGAATAGTGATCAGCCCGATCATTTCAATTGGGTTGAATATCGCAGATGGTACAGGTATTTGTAATAGATTCACAACTAGTCCTATTACAACAGAATATAGCAGCGGTACTTTGAACGCTTCTTGTAGCTCGTTTCTATGATGTATGATATAAATGCCCAGACTGAAGATAATTAACGAGTTCATCATATCATAGACTACCGCTCGTGACAAGCCGTCCATCCCAAATGCGAATAAAGCAACAGGATAGCCCAAATAGCTCGTATTGCCAAAGGCCATTGGCAAAGACAACCCGTTTTTGTCCAATTTTGTTAGCTTTAAAATCAATAAAGCTAAAAGCGCCATAATGAGTATAATCGCTAATGCTGCTACCGCAATTGTGCTAAACTCGGTCAGGTTGATGTCACTGCCTACAATAGAGGAGAAGATCAAACATGGGGCGGCTATGTATACGATTAGATCAATGAACGGTTGCATATCTACCTTTTTGATTTTACCGATCGCATAACCTACTAAAATGATTGTGAATACTGGGATTATTGTCGCTATTAATTCTTGCATAGGGTATAAAGTATAACTTCTAACTATTTAATTTAGGACGCAGATTTACACGGATTTACGCAGACTTATTTGTGTCTGACTTTGTTGATCTTTATAATCTGTGTCAATCTGCGTTAATCTGTGTCAACAATTTATTTTCTTGTGAAAATCTGTGTAATCTTGTGGTTAACTAAACAATTACGCTTTCTTTTTAAAGAACGGTTCATTATATGTAACTATGATACAAAAAGAAGAGATAGAGCATATGGGGTGGTTGGCGCGGATAGAGCTGAGCGAAGCGGACAAGCAACTATTTGTGAAACAAATCAGCTCGATATTGGACTATTTCGCCGTTTTGGACGAGGTAGAGACCGCAGAGGTAGACCCCACGTATCATGTACTCGGTATAAAAAACGTGGTACGGGAAGACGAACCGAAAGGGTCGTTGAGTCAGTCCGAAGTGCTACGGAATGCCGCTAAGAAAGAGGACGGGTATATCAAAAGTCCGAGAATATTATGATTGAAAATCCGGAAGAATTCTATTCTAAACTCTTTGCAACTCTCCAATAAATACTTCGCACTCTGCTTTTTGCAATTGCACTATATCGCTCTCGTTTCCTCAAACGGGACATCAATTGAGAACAATTTCAAATTGAGTGATACGGACCCAGCGACTTTGAGTTTAGGCCGTTCTTCGCCTGATATACTCTGATATATTGCTTTGATAATGCCTACATTGCTAACCTTTGTGGGTATAATTACCGTTGTCTGATCGTTGGCACTAACCGGTATCTTTTCCTCCTTTTCGCCGTGTGCGATGAAAATCTCTTCGCCATTCACAAGATAAACATCGTATGTTATCTTATCAAGCGTTGCACCAATAGGGTTAGTATTGTCTATTACTAATCCTACATCTATCGTTGTACCTGTTAAACTCACATCCCTAAGTGCAATATCACTAACATCCACAGTTGGCTCTTTTATAGTTCCTAAAGACATAACGCTCAATATAATTATAATCACTATAATACCTATAGCTATCAAACTGTTTCTCTTCATGCTTTTTGCATCTCCATTTGTATACCTGGTGCGCTGGGTACCTGTGACCGATAACATTCAATGCCGTTGTAGTCGCACCCCAGACAAAAGATTCGAGTCTACCAACTGTTCGGTGGACATGTAATCAAGGGTTTCCTCCCGTTCCTCGATTCCCTCTTTCCTCCTAGGTCGTCCCTTAACCTTACCTTTAGGCTTCCTCTGCTTTACCATTCTATCTATTACTAATGGGGCCGGTGCGATTCGAACACACGATCGGCGAGTCTGGAGCCCGCTGCCCTTCCAAACTAGGCCACGACCCCATGCTACATATTACATTTATAATTACATTTATTTGTTTAATATATCCACAAGATTATACAGAGTCCCACGAGAAATTATTACGATGCTGATAAAACATTTATCTTGTATCCTGCATCTGGAATCACTCTCTTTCGTCACCGCAAATCTCCCTCATCCTGTCCTCGCCTTCTCTTGGACCACGCATAATTAATAAATCACCATACTTTATCTCTACACTGCCAGAAGGGTTATAAACCCATTTGCCCTCTTTTCTACGTATTGCCAGTATAAACATTCCGGTTCGTGTCTCTATTTTCAGTTCCCTTAGCGTCTTTCCAAATATGACCGCGTTAATCACTTCCATCTTCAATATTATCTCATCGGACTCTTCGATAGAAGCTAAAAATACCGGATGCAATCTGATTTCGCGCAGCACCACATCTGCAATCTCGTATGCTGCATCAGAAATCACTTCAGAAGAGACTGCAACATGAAGTAAGCCCCGAAACTCGTCAAAATTACTCCTCTTTGTTACCCCTCTCGCCGCTTCTATCACTAATATCTCCAGCTCCTCTTTCATCAGGTCCATTGACTCTTCCAGATCTCGTACCTCATTTGCTATCTCTTTGTTATAAAACGTGACTGCGGAATACGAGAGACCTACCATCAACTCAGACATATTCTTCATATCTGCGAGGAGGTCCGCGATTTCTTCTGTTATTCTTCGCCTTACTATCTCCCCCTTCTCCTTCTCCTTATATTCCTTCCCCGTCGCCATCTTACAGAACGCAGGTATGCCTTCTGTGGGGCCGGAAGTGATAATCAGGTCGTCCAGCAGCAATCGCTCGTCTTTATCCGGTGAATATATCCATTTAGAGCCTCGTTTTATCGCTAATACCCGCATTCCCGCTTCTGTCTCGAGCTTTAAGCCCTTTAGCGTTTTGCCTTTCAAGACGGATGTGGGCCTTATCTTTACGTTTAATACGGCCTCTTCAAAATCCTCACGATCGAGATACCCGGTTATATCAACAGAAGTAGCTATTTTCGCTATGTCACTCGCGGCATTTGAGATCTTCTCCGCAGCAGATGCTATTTGCAATATCCCTGCGAATTCTATTGCATCTTCTAAGTTCCTTGCACCTAACATTGTCGATATTCTCAGTTTATAAAGGAGCGAATGCATCTTCTCCTCTAATTTAAACACCTCTTTCGCTATCTCGGGATTGCTATATAGAACTGCAGAATATGCGAGGTCTAACATAGAGCCTGAGATGTCCTTCATATCCACGAGCACATCCTTCGCATTGAAAGTCGTTATTTCATCCTTCAACTCGTCAGCCATTATAAACTCACCTCTAACCACTTCTTCGCACGTCTAATCGCCTCCGTATCCCGAGCTACAAGTTTTATACGCCCTTTGTAAGTCCGCTCATCTCCCGCCAGGTAGGGATAGGACCCGATCGTTACATCTGTAAACGTCCTTACCGCTTCGTTCAGAACATCTAATATCTCATGCTCTGGCTTATCTGTTAATATCCATTCTTCCGCCATTATCGCATTATCATCACGAAACGAGGAAGCGATGCCCTCGAACATCCCTCGCAGCTCTTCCGGCACTCCTGGCATAACAATGACATTATCTACTTTAAATCCCGGTGCAGTACCTACTGGGTTCCCTATAACCTCCGATCCAGTTGGCATATCTGCCATTTTTAATAAAATGCCACTCAACCCATATTTGTCCGTCAGTATTCTTTCCGCTTCTTCATCTCTCGTCAATGATTTACCCACAGCTTTTGCCACGCCTTCTCTCGTTACATCGTCATGCGTTGGACCTAACCCACCAATGACAAAGACAAAATCAGATTTGCTGCTTTTTACCGCTTCGCTTATCTCGTCCTTGTCATCGCCCACCACCATTATCTTCTTTACGGTGACTCCTTGGGTGAATAACCTCTTCGCAAGCCATGAAGAGTTAGTATCTGCGACATCACCCCGTAATAATTCATCTCCAATGTTTATTATCGTGGCGTCTTTGCCTTTTCTGATTGCCCGATTATTCATGCTTTGTACTATACTATATCTATCTCCTACTTTTAAACTTTTACCATTGCTGTTCGGTTAAGTACGACTCAACATTTAACCGAACACACATGAGTTCACGTTATATTTATTTCAGCACCTAAATCGAGCATATCCTCAAAGAATGCGGGATACGATATTTTAGCACATTCTACATCCTCTATAACCGTTTCCCCCTGTGCATAAAGACCCGCGATAGTTAAAGCCATTGCCAATCGATGATCATCGTGTGAATATACTTTCGCTGCTTTTAAATCGGTCTTCCCTTCTATTCGCAATCCGTCTGCCTTCTCCTCTATCCCCGCACCCATCTTCTTCAACTCTTCTGTTATAAGCTTCAATCTATCGGTCTCTTTATATCTCAAATGTGATACACCGGTTATCTCTGTAATACCATCGGCAACAGCCGCTAATACCGCTACTGTGGGTACCAGGTCTGGATTCTCTCGCATATCCACTCGTATCCCTTTTAGAGTCCCTCTAGCGCCTTTTACCGCTACAATCCCGCTTTCCACATCCCATCTTATGTCTGCCCCCATCTCTTTTAATATCGCCACTATCCTGGAATCGCCCTGTGCAGACGGGAACAAATTCAGCATCTTCAGTTTGGAATCAGTGATTACTGCTGCTGCTAAGGGATAGGAAGCGGAAGAGAAATCGCCGGGTACCGTAAACCGCTGTAACTTATAGCTTTGCCCGCCTTTTACGTGAAACGAATAATCAGCGGCTGAGTGAGAAAAAGGGACCTCAAGCCCTGCCTTCTCTAATACCTCTATTGTCACTTCCACGTACGGCACAGAGGCAAGATTATTTGCCGTGATATAAGTGTCCTTCTCCGCGAACGGGCACGCGATAAGCAAAGCGGATACGAACTGCGAGCTGATAGATGCATCTATCGTTGTTTCACCACCCTTTAGCCTGCCTTTTACCACTATTGGCGCTGTTCCATCGCCTTTTGTACTGAACGCTTCTGAACCAAGGTCGTTTAGCGATCCAAGCAGAGGCCAATTCGGTCGCTTTCTCAACGATGCATCGCCTGTCAGAACCGCCGCGCCTTCGCACAAACCAGAGATAGCAGTGAAGAATCTTAATGTAGTGCCCGAGTTCTCGGCGTTTAGCACGTCTTCCGGTGTTCTCGGTCGCCCATCAGTGCCCTCTACCGTTATTTTCCTCGCTTGCTCTATCTCTATAGTTGCACCTAAAGAACTAGCAGCGTTAATTGTAGCTTTTGTATCGTCAGAGATAAGAGGATATTGAATCTCGCTCCGTTTTGCCAGTGCAGCTATTGCAATAGCCCTATGGGTATAGCTTTTAGAAGGCGGCGCATTTATTTCGCCTTTTAGCCCTGATCTCCGCACCGTTGCTTTCATGGCTTTTTATGAATGAAACTAGTTATTTACTCGTTTTTATAAGCACAAGATTACACAGATTTTAGTCCGAATATCGCTTCCAGAAGACACTCGACTGAAAGCTGTGATACAGCGAGAACCCTTCCGCACCTCTTTGCTCTTGTTTCACATCGAACGACACGTCCTTAGAATATAATGCGTTTGGTGATTCTCTTCCTATTACTCTTGCGATACAGTTCTCCAATTTCATATGCACTGTGCCATTTACCCGCTCCTGTGTCTTATCCACAAAGGCATTAAGCGCCTCGAAAAGTGGGTCCATAACCAGGCCCTGATATGCCAGCTCGCTCCACGTTCTATCAACAAAATCCTTGAACTTTAGTTCATGTCGCGTTAAAACGAGCTGCTCGAGGTCTCGATGTGCTTCTAACAATATAGTGGCTGCCGGATGCTCATATATCTCCCTTGACTTGAAGCCAAGGACTCTATCCTCGATCATATCCGTTCTGCCAATGCCGTGATTGCCACCCACATCATTCAATTTTTTTATCAACGAAATGCCGTCCATATCCGTACCATTCAGCGAGACAGGTACCCCATACTCAAACTTGATTTCCATAATCGCTGCTTCTTTGGACGCATTAGCCACAGAGGAAGTCCATTTGTATATCTCTTCCGGCGGGAAGAAGGAAGGGTCTTCTAACTCGCTGCCTTCTATGCTCCTGCCCCAAATATTCTCATCTATGCTCCATCTCTTCTCTGATTCAAATGAAATGCCATGTTCTGAGGCGTATAGCTTCTCTTCTTCCCGCGTTAGGCTCATTTCCCTCACTGGCGCTATTACTGCCAGGTCAGAAGTCCTGAAAACGGCGTCAAACCTGAGCTGGTCGTTACCCTTGCCTGTGCAGCCATGAGCGACCGCATCGGCTTCCTCTTCTTTCGCAACTTCTACCACTTTCTTCGCTATCAATGGTCTCGCAATTGCCGTTCCAAGCACGTAGCCCTCATAGTTGCCGTTTGCCTTTATCAAAGGGAAGAGATAATCCTGCACGAACTCGGCCTTTGCATCTATAAGCTTATAAAGATCACTTAGCTCCTCGCCCCTTTTCGTAGCCTCTTTTAGGTCCTCTTCCGGCTGCCCTACATCCACTATTACTGCAATCACTTCATTGTAACCATAATGCTCTTTAAGCATAGGTATGCAGATAGAAGTATCCAATCCGCCGGAATAAGCAAGTACAACTTTCTTCATTTCTCTCGCTTATATTTCGCTTCTTTCATATCCACGGCAAAGAATTCACCACCTACATGGCATAGCAGTTTCTCTACATCTATCACGCCTTCTTCTTTCCATAGCTCGTCCTTCACGCCCACTGCCACTATTTTCCCCGTTATCCAGATATGGTTGCCCGCTTCAATCTCCGTCTCTAACTTGCACTCCAGCCATCCAGCAGCCTCTTTTATTCGCGGTGGCTTCACAACCTTCGCCTTCTCTTCTGTTAGTCCTGCATGCACTATCTCATTATCTTCATATGGATAATCTGTTTCCAAAACGTGCATCTGCTCTCCAAGGTCCTTGCCCGCCACGTTCACCACGAACTCGCCATTTTCTCTGATGTTCTTCAATGTATCATGCATTGGATCGCACGAGAAACCATATAATGGCGGTTCGAAGCTTACCGGCGAATTGAAGCTAAACGGTGCTGCATTTGCTATCCCTCTTTCTGATACTGTCGTAATGATCACCACGGGCCGAACGAACAATTTCGGATATGCTTTTACTTCTAGTTCCATCTTTTCGTCTCCATCATTTTCTTTTTAATGATATATAAATAAAGAATATCATTTCTTTCTTTGGTAATGCTTTTAAAACTTTTTGAAAGAAAGCATTTTAGCCACATATCACACAGATTTTTACGTTATTATAATTCCATTTTATTTACAACGCTAATAAATCCTCGCCTTTATCTACTACGATCTTGCATGGTGTAGGTAACTTATGACCTGCCCGTTCCAAAGCTTCCTTTGCTTCTTTGACATCCTGAGCCTCTACACTGACACTAACTAGCTTTTGTCCGCGCTTCACCCTCGCTGCTGTGCCTATCGGTCGCCCAAATGCGTGCCGCATACCACTTGAGATCCTGTCCGCACCAGCACCAACCGCTAATTTGTTCTCTCTCAGCACGTGATGCGGATACACCCGTATCTTCAAGTAGAAATTACTTCGCCCTATGCCCTGTACTAGGAATCTATTAGAAAATATCCTCGCCGCTTCTAATGCGTTATGCCTTATCTGACATGCTTCCTTTGCTACTAAGGATAAAGAAACCGGAAACTCTCTACTGGGGTTACCCATATCGAAAATGGTTATCTTACTCCCGGGTATTCCACCCATGTATCTCTTTCGCACATTCGCAGCTCCTGTCACCTTAGTGTACATTCGCGCTGGTTTATTTCCCATACTTCTCTATTACCCCCTATACATAAAAACCCTTATTCAACATCAGCATCACAAAACGTTTTAAAACCATTCTTTGAGAATAGAAGGATTTTTTAATATAAGAGACGGATACCCTAAGTAAGGGGCCCTTGCCTTCGCTATTGCTACAACCCATTCGGGCTTAACTGGCTGCAGATTTGGCTGGTCATAGCCGACGTTATTATCGCCTTTGGTTATGTAACCTTCGTGAGGGATAGGTCTCCCATTTGGCATCTGCCCTCCTTCCTCCACCCAATACATCGCCCGATGTATTATCGGTGTTGTCGAGGAAAGACCATTCGGACGATATATAATCACATCTCCGTAACCGTTGAATGACTTATAATCCGCCAATTTGCCTTCTTCGCATGTTATAATGTCTGTGCGTTGCGGTGCCTGCACGAAGATCAAATCGCCCACCTTCATATTTGGCAACATACTGCCAGATTCGACTGCGAATCCAATATGCCATGTCCCTGTAGCCGCATATGCAACCACAATTATTATCGCAACGATTATTAACGCCTCAGCCAAACTTTTACCCGTTTCTATCAATGCTTTTTTCATATTTGCTCTTGCCACCTATAACTAGTACTCAAAGTTAAGTTATATCTCTAGTGTCTTTTTAAAAAGAAAAACCTTTTTCTTTTGTAAACCTTTCCTACCTAATAAAGGTCTGATATATTTTATTTGCAATTAAAAAGAGAGAAACAAGATGGATACGGGGTTCGTCTATCATGATGATTATTTGAAGCATGACACGGGGGCTCATCCCGAGAGCGCAGAACGACTGATACACATAATGTCTGAGCTGAAAGAAACGGGTGTTACGGAGAATATGAAAAAGGTTCTACCCGTGAAAGCATCGAAAGAGCAAATAGCCTATGTGCATACGGACGCCTATATGAAAGGCGTGGAACGGATGTGTAAAGAAGGAGGAGGGTTGCTTGATCCAGATACGCCTTTATGTACTGAAAGCTATGAAATAGCATTGCTTTCCGCAGGTGGCGTAATAAAAGCAACTGATGAAGTAATGGATGACTCTAATAACCTGAAACACATTTTTGCTTTGGTAAGACCGCCGGGCCATCATGCTACTTGGAACCGAGGTAGGGGATTCTGCATATTTAATAATATTGCGATTGCCGCCGAGCATTTAAAGAGGCGATATTGTGCTAACCGCATTTTGATTGTAGACTTGGATGTGCATCACGGTAATGGCACGCAGGAGGTGTTCTTTGATGACCCTTCTGTATTGTATTTCTCCACACATCAATATCCCCATTATCCCGGCACTGGATGGATAGATGAAGTAGGTAAAGGCAGAGGTGATGGTTTTACTGTTAATGTCCCACTACCAGCCGGTACTGATGACGCAGGCTATTTATATGCGCTAAATAATATTTTAGTGCCGATAGCAAAGGAGTTTGAACCCGAATTTGTGCTTGTATCTGCAGGATTTGATGCGCATGTTGCAGATCCGCTAGCATCAATGCATGTGACCACTCGTGGATTCGGACTTTTTATGGATCTGATAAAGGAGATAGCAGAAAAGAACTGTAACGGTAAGATAGTAATAGCCTTAGAGGGAGGATATAATCTGGATGCTATTGCAAAATCCGCCGTATCTGTATTCAATTCTCTTTTGTCCGGTAGGGAAAGGAGAAGAGCAGATATGGTAAGTAGCGGTGTGGTGAAGCGAGTGGAAGAGATAAAAGGGGTGCAAAGAAGGTATTGGTCAATATGAGAGGTAAGGAAGGATGCGGAATAGCAGGCATTGCATTAACCCAAAATGATGTAGCGTTGCCTCTCTTTTATGCGCTCTATGCTTTACAACACCGTGGACAGGAATCAGCAGGTATAGCTGTCTGTAATAGGAATAAAGAAGGTAAAGGAAACGAAACAAGTGCAAGAAAGGATGACATACAACTGATAAGAGGAATGGGATTTGTTCATGAAGTTTTTGATGATGAACAATTAAAATCCCTAAAAGGGAATATCGGCATAGGTCATGTCAGGTATTCCACGACTGGAGCGTCGAAGTTAGAAAATGCAGAGCCTTTACTTGTGAATTACAAGAACGGTAAAATTGCTATTGCACATAACGGCAACCTTGTGAATACCGCAGAGCTGGGAAGAGAGTTGGAACGAGAAGGTAGGATTTTTCATTCTGATACCGACACCGAGATGATAGCACAGTTACTTGCGAAGGAGCTGACGAGACATGACCCAATAGGGGCAATCAAAGAACTGATGAAACGTGTAATCGGGTCCTATTCTTTGGTTATCTTGATGGATAACCTGCTAATGGCTGTTAGAGACCCTTTGGGCATTAAGCCGTTATGTCTCGGTGAAATAAAAGACGAAAAAGAAGAGATTGGTGAAGGTTATATAATTGCGTCCGAGAGCACGGTAATAGACATGTTGGGCGGGAAGTTAGTAAGAGATGTAAGACCCGGAGAAGTATTATTGATAAAGGACGGTAATTTAGAGAGTCATCAGTTATATAAGGGGGTAAACACCGCCCATTGCGTCTTTGAATACATCTATTTCGCGAGAGCTGATTCGATCTTGGATGGGAAGTTAGTGTATGACGTGAGGCGGGAGATAGGTGAGAGACTGGCAGGGGAGCATTGTGTGGAAGCGGACATAGTGTCACCGGTACCGGATTCAGGCATCACGTTTGCAATAGGCTATGCGAGGCAGGCGGGGCTTGATTATATTGAGGGCTTTATAAAGAACCGATACGTAGGACGAACATTTATCATGCCTGAGAAAGATACAAGAGATACTGCGGTGCGGCTGAAGTTAAATGTGGTGCGAGCCAATGTGGAGGGAAAACGAGTTGTGTTAGTAGATGATAGCATCGTGAGGGGCACAACATCGCGTAGCATTGTAGCTAATTTGAAGAAGAAAGGCGCAAAAGAGGTGCATCTGCGCGTAGGCAGTCCACCAATAAAGACACCCTGCTACCTTGGCATCAATACGCCAACGAGGGCCGAGTTGCTAGCATCGAATAGGTCTATGGACGAGATTTGTAAGTTTTTAAATGTCGATTCCATAGGATATCTCAGTTTGGAAGGGCTGATAGATTCTGTGGGTATGGATGCAAATAATCTCTGCCTGGGCTGTCTGACAGGGAAATATCCTGTTGAAATACCGGGTGAAGTGTGCATAGCGCGACAGTTGAAACTGACACAGTTTTAAAAAAGTTTTTATATGATGTGGCGATAACTAATAATAGCAAATGGATAAGTCTAAGACGATTGTTATTTGCGTAGACCGAGATAATGATATAGGAGAGAAAGCCGGTTTAGATACGCCAATTATAGGAAAAGAAGCGAGTTTATCTGCCGCGACAAAATTAGCACTTGCAGATTCTGAAGATTCTGATGTGAATGCCATTTTTTATGCTATAAGTGTATACGATCGGTTGATTGAAGAGGATATTGAGGCCGAGATCGTTTTGGTCGCAGGCGATAAGAAAGTCGGAGTCACATCCGATAGGAAGATAGGGAAAGAGCTGGATGAGGTTCTGTCTAAATTTGGATCAGATACCGCAATTCTCGTGAGTGACGGTGCCGAGGACGAATCGATCGTACCTATTATCCAATCACGGGTGAAGATAGATTCTGTGCGGCGGGTAGTAGTGAAGCAGAGTGAGCATTTAGAAAGCACGTTTTATGTAATCAAGCGATTATTCGAGGATCCGAAGTTTTCTCGTACGTTCTTGCCACCCCTAGGTCTCTTTTTGTTCCTCTTAGCCATTTCTTTACTGTTTGGGATGTCCGGTCAAGTGATGGGGTTAATCTTAGCATTTTTAGGGATTTACATGCTGCTTAAGGGATTGGGACGTGAGAATATTCTAAAAAATCTCTTTGAGAGTGCGAAACAGTCATTATACAGCGGTAAGATAACTATTGTCGTGTATATCTGTGCAGTTGTGCTAATCTTAGTTGGCACCTCAAAGGGTATTCTGGGCATTACACAAATGCCCGAGTCCAGCGAGCATATATTCCTGGGTTTTACGTATTACGTCAAGTGGTCGATATGGTGGTATGCGGGGGCAGCACTCGCACCAATCATCGGGGGGATAATAAATATGCTCATAGAAGGGGAAAAAATTGTGCGTCAGTGGACCATATTATTCTCTGTAGTTGCTTCCGGGCTGGTTATATGGGGTGGGAGCGAATGTATAATCTTGTTGTTAAGCGAAGAGCCCCTAGTAGGCTATCAATACCTCTTCTTCTCCATTCTCGGTGCGATTTGCCTATATCTTGTTGGTGTGCGAATCTCGTGGTATGCGCGAGATGCGATAACAAAGAGGGAGCGCGAGGTTTAGGTAGGCAGATAAATACAAGCAGTAGAATCCACGCTTACTACTTTTTTTTGCT
>JAYEJE010000056.1:0-2607 GCA_034660415.1 Methanobacteriota archaeon
ACACCCCAGGAAATTGCACAAATACACCTTCATTCTACCGGTGTGAGTTGGGATAAACTTCCGGTGAGCGATGCTTCTCTGAAAGACATAGACCTTGAAAAGGTCAAGAGATACATTACAAGAGCCAACGAAACTGGCAGAAGGAAAATTCAGGAAGATGAGAACCCCTCACAAGTTCTTGAAAAACTGGAACTGATAAAAGAAGGGAAACCTACCTGGGCGGCAATTCTTCTTTTTCACAAACACCCTCAGCGCTTTCTTTCGCAGGGCGTAATACACTGTGGTAGATTCAAGGAAGAGACCATAGTCATTGATGACAGAATGATAGAAGGCACAGTTATTGAGCAGGTAGATGAAACAATGGATTTCATTCAAAAGAATATCAATGTGAGGTTTGTTATGACTGGAAAGCCGGCAAGAGAAGAAATCTGGGACTATCCTCTTGAAGCCTTAAGGGAGGCGGTTATCAATGCAGTCGGTCATCGGGATTACACGATTTCCTCAAATACTGAAGTCAGGATATATGATGATAAATTGATTGTTTGGAGTCCTGGTGGTCTGCCTTTCGGTATTACTCTCGAGGACCTCTACAAGCTGCACGCGTCAGTGCTCAGGAACAAGAGAATAGGTGGAGTATTCTATGATATGGGCTGGATTGAGCAGTGGGGAAGCGGGATAGACAAGATGCGAAAAGCATGTGTTGAGGCAGGGATTCCAGAACCTCTTTTCGAGGAGTATCAGGGATTCAGGGTGACTTTTAGAAAGGATATTTTCACTGAGGAATATCTGCTGAATCTTGGCTTGAACGAGCGACAGATAAAAGCGGTGAGATATATAAAGAAAAAGGGGAGTATAACTATCTCGTCTTTCAAAACAATAGCTCCCGGTGTTTCTGCGAAGACTTTATACCGTGATTTGCAAGAGCTGATAAACAAGCGTGTTCTAAAAGAGTTTGGTGAGAAGAAGGGGAGGAGATATGAATTGGCATAACAGACATTTATCGGACATATTGGACTTATTTCGGACATTTATCGGACATAAAAGGGGGAGTGAAGAAGGTGCTAAAGTTAACGAAAAAACGAAAAAGATAACCGCCCAAAAAGTTCCCGTAGAGATCATGTGAATGGTGAAAGCCTTTTTACCGAACCATTTAGTTAATCTTCTGCCCTTTAATTGAAGAATTGTATTTGTAGATTCAACTAAAATGGTCAGGAAGACAAATATCGTGGTTAAAATGAATATGCTGTTCATAATTTTCGCCCTCCTTGTAGAATTATTTTCTTGCTTTAATATTTCGCCCCAAACTGAGCATTTCGCCTAACTTCAGTATATGCAGTATTGCACTAATCAATCTCCAGAACCTCCCTTCCCTTTTTAGGATCTAATAATTCCGATATTAGAAACGCTACCCATTCTTCTGTATAAACGAAATCCTTAGGGACTTCATCGTATTGACAATATTTTATCTTAGTTTTTTCCGGATGATCGCTATTTGATTCAGGGCGGACTTTATAATATTTCCAACACCTTGCATGATGAGTACTTGGGTGAAATGTTATTTCAAGGGTATCTCTTATTCTTTGCGATACGTCTCCGGGTTTTAATTTTCCGGGGTTTACCACAGGAACTTGCTTCTCTTTTATAAATGCAACTACTTTTTTGTACTTTTCCATTTCTTCAGGTTTATTTGGATCGTAATGGATAAATTCTACGGCTACGTCAGCGGATGTCTGTCTGTTTCCTATCTTAGGAACAAGAAATACTCTAAAGCTGTACTCGGTGTTACCCCACACACTTTCATCTAAAGAATATCTGAACGTATCTATGTATTCCTTAACCGTTTCATATTCTCTTGATTGGATTTCTCTTAAAACTCTATTTCGCCAATCGGGATTAGTGGATAATAATTGTAAAGGGATTGCTAATGATTCATTAAGACTAAAATCATCGCCAAATTCTTGAGTTATTAGTTTTTCATAATTGAGTAAAAGGGCTTGACACTCCCCATAAATTTCTGGATCTAACGCGGGCAAAAATCTGTGCTCTATCTTGTTTCTGAGACCTATAAAAAACTTTAAATTCTGCTTTGAAGGGGGATTCTGATCTTTGAAGTATTCTTTGATGCACAGACTTAAATCCCACGCTTTCTTTTCTCCATCCACATAAATATATCTATTAGAGTCTTTTTTCCGATGGTAGTACTTAATTCCCTGCCTTTCAAATATCGCATGAATGAGTGAAGTCCAGGCAATATTCATCATGACAATGAAGCTATACGACCGAAATTTTGTAGCGGGTTTATTATAAATGTCCACTGCTAACAAAGCAGAGTCTCGTGACTTTGCGAGTAATTCTTTTACCTTCTTTGGAAGTCTTGGCATTCTTAAACCTCCCACAGCATTTCATATAACGTTAGCGAGTAATATGACGCAGGCACGCCCCTAAAATTTAAGAGGAATTGTCTCTTTAAAGATAAGTTTATAATGGGGATTAAAAATAAATTCTTTGTTAAAACAACAATCCTTAAACTTTTTCCCGCTACCACAGGGACAAAGAGATTCCTCTGGCCAGCTATTATAAACTGTTCTTGGCAATTTTCTTTTCCTT